>NZ_JBUEGC010000006.1:0-154294 GCF_054963655.1 Streptomyces sp. HSS9-12
TGTCAAGTCGGCCGGTCAGAGCGTGGCGAAGCCGTCTGCTGTGCGTACGGCGTCGAAGGCGCCCCAGGCGAGTGCCAAGCCCGCCCGTCCCAGCTTCCCCAAGGCCAGGATTCCCCAGGTCAAGATCGTGCCGAAACGCGCGCCTGCCCCGGTGCAGGCCCGCGTCTCCACCGCCGGCCAGACCGCCGAGATCATGCGCCTGGTCAACAAGGAGCGCGCCGCGGCCGGCTGCAAGCCGGTCGCCCCGGACTCCCGGCTCACAGACGCGGCCCAGACGTACAGCGATGCCTTGGCCAAGCGTCAGGTGCTCTCCCACACCGGACCTGACGGCTCGTCGCTCGTCGACCGGGTGGAACGGGAGGGCTATACCTGGTCCGGGCTCGGGGAGAACATCGCGCAGGGGCAGCCGGACGCCAAGTCGGTGATGAGGGCCTGGATGAGGAGCCCCGGCCACCGGAAGAACATCCTCAACTGCGCCTATCGGGAGCTGGGCATCGGCGTCCGCCAGGGCGTCCGCGGCCCTTGGTGGACCCAGGAGTTCGGCACCCCTCGGCGACACAAGGCGGAGAGCGGCACGCGCGCTCGTCGCGTCGTTCCGTAGCCGCGCCCTTCGGGGGCAGGGCTACTTCCGAAGCACGCCCGCGCTTCGGCGGCGGCGCGTCGCACGGCCCATGGCCCTCTTCGTGTCAGCTGCCGCCAGGCCCAGCGTCACCTCCACGCGCGCCCCGCCCATCGGGGCGCGCGTGATCCGTACCTGGCCGCGCGTGGCCCGCGTGGCGCGATGGGCTATGTCCAGGCCCAGGCCCGTGGACCCGCCCACGCTCACGCCCCGGGCCAGCGCCCGGCCCGGATCGGCGATCCCGGTGCCCGCGTCATCGACGGTCAGCACCACGGCCAGCGACGTACGCTCGACCCGGACGGCGAACCCCGTGCCCTGTGCGGTGTGCTGGAAGACATTGCCGATCAGCGCGTCGACGACCGCCGCGAGGTCGTCGTGCGGCAGCCGGACCGTGGTCGGCTCGGCCGTGGCCGACAGCCGGCACTCCCGCCCCTGCTGTGCGGCCAGCACCGACCAGAACTCCAGCCGCGCGCGCACCACGTCCGAGACCTCGCACCGGTCCTGCGGCACCGTAGCCCCGCCGCCCGTCCCGGTACCTGACCCACCGTCAGCCGCCCCCGGGCCGCCCAGTGCCCCGACGGCGAGCGGGGTGCGCGCGGCCGAGATGATCGAGTCGAGCTCGGTCTCCAGATGGGTGATGGCCCTCGTGAGGCGGTCGGCACCCGGCGCCGAGCCCATCCGCTCCGCCTCCAGATGCAGGGCTGTCAGTGGCGTCCGCAGACGGTGCGACAGATCCGCGACCAGCTCCCGCTCCATCGCCAGCAGCTGGACGAACCGGTCCGCCATCGAGTTGAACGCCGTACCCGCCTCCTGCAGCTCCGGCGGCCCGTCCGGCTCCACCCGCACCGCCAGATCACCCGAACCGAGCGCGTGCGAGGCCCGCGACAGGCGCCGTGAGCCGCGTACGACCCGCGCGCCCAGTCGGTCGGCGACCGCCACCGACCCGGCCACCAGCACCACGGCCAGCAGCGACATCACCACCCACGAGAGCACCACGCCCCGCTCCAGGTCGGCCCGGGGCACGAACGCCTCCACGATGGCGACCCGGTTCTCCGCGAGGATCACGGGCTGCAGATACACCCAGCCGCTGGGGGTGCCGAGGGACAGTGTCCCCCGCTTCCGCTCCACCCGTTCCAGCGCGCTCGCGGGCGCATGTTCGGCACCGATGACGTCCCCGTCCGGAAGGTGCACGGTCAGCCGGTCGCCTGAGTCCAGGCCGGACACGGCCTGCTGGACGTCGGAGGGACGGGTGGTCAGGGCCAGTACGGGCGCCAGCGCCCCGGCGCGCTGCTCCGCCTCCGTGGTGGCACGGCTGCGCGCCTCGGACTGGACGAGCAGGGCGAGCGGGATCAGGAAGGAGAGCGCCACCATGGAGGTGACCGCCAGTGCGACCCCGGCGAGGGCGCGTCTCATCGCGGCGCCACCAGCTTTATGCCGATACCGCGCACCGTATGCAGATACCGCGGCTGGGCGGCCCGTTCGCCCAGTTTGCGGCGGAGCGCGGACAGATGCACGTCGATGGTCTGGTCCTCCACGTACGGCTGGCGCCACACATCCGCGAGGATCCGCCGCCGGGAGACGACCTGGTCGGCGTGCAAGGCCAGATACGCCAGCAGATCAAACTCGCGCCGGGTCAACCGCAGTTCACGCCCGGCCAGATGCGCGGTCCGCGCCAGCGGATCGACGATCAGCTCGCCGACGCGTACGGCGCGTTGCTCGGGCGGGATGTCCCCGGGGCCGAAGCCGGTTCCGGAACGCGACCCGTCGATGGCGCGGGCCGTATAGGGAGCCGCGCCCGGCGGAGCGGAGCGCCGCAGAACCGCACCCAGCCGGGCCGCCAGCTGTCCACCCGAGAACGGCTTCACGATGTAGTCGTCGGCGCCCGCGTTCAACAGCTTGATCACTTCCGCGTCGTCGTCCCGCGCCGTGGCGACCAGCACCGGGACTCGCGATATGCCCCTGAGCATCCGCAGCACGTCCGTGCCGTCGAGGTCGGGCAGGCCGAGGTCCAGCACCACGGCATCCGGTGGCCGCTGTGTCACCTCGCGCAGCGCCTCGAAGCCTTGGGACGCGCTGCGTACCACATGCCCGTGTGCGGAGAGCACTTCGATCAGGGCGGTGCGTATCACAGGGTCGTCTTCGACGAGAAGAACGGATGCCATGGGCCAGCACGGTAGCCGCTCCGCCACTATGGTGTCGTGTCCCGGTACCTGCGCTACCTGCTCATATGGCTGTCCTGCACCGCCGCCGGCGTGACGAGCGTGCTCCTGACCATCCACGTCATCGTGGGTTCGACGAAGCCGACCCCACCCGTCGCCCGGTCGGCCCCGACCATCTTTTCCTCGCCCTCCGAACAGGGGCGCAGCAAGGCCGGAAAGACCTCCAAGCCGAGTCCCTCCGCCACTACGACCCCGGCCCGGCCCGCTCCGAAACCCAAGCCCACCCCTACGTCGGCGCGCCCGAGCACGTCGAAGCCCCCCGCGGGCACCGCGCCGGCACCGGGCTCACAGGCCGGGACCGCAGACTTCAGCGACTGCGGGGGCGGTTCGGGGGTGCACACCATCGACTCGGCCGGAGGGCAGGCCTCCGTACGCTTCGGCGACCGGGGGGTGTGCCTGGTATCGGCCGTGCCGACGCGGGGCTTCACGGTCCGTACCTCGCAGACCGAGCCCACCGAGCTGAGTGTCACGTTCACCGGGGACCGGCAGGAGTCCGTGATCAGGGCCACCAGCGAGCCGGCCCAGGCAACCGTGCGTGAGACCTCCTGGTAGGAGGTGAGGCACTGCCCGCGCCGGCCGTGGACTGCCCGCGCGGGCCCGGGATTACGGGACCACCGTGACCGGCCAGCGGCCCGCCTTGACCAGCCGGACCGCCACCGAGCCGATGATGCGGTGGCCCGCCTGCTCGGAGGCGCCGACGACCACCGCGTCCGCCTTCAGCTCGTCAGCCGCCTGCACCAGCCCGGTGTACGGGTCGCCTCTGAAGGTGTGGAACTCCCAGCGCACCTCGAAGATCCCGCGCAGCCGCTCCGCCGCCTCCCGGATCTCGGCCATCAGCTCCTCGGCGACTTCGGTCGTCGTCTCCACAACGGGGGCGCCCAGCGCGGCAGTCGCGGCCAGCACCGGCTGGACGTAGACGATCGCCAGCAACGCGTTCTGCCGCCGGGCCAGTCCGGCGGCGTACGCGGCCGCGCGCCACGACGGTTCGGAGCCGTCGACTCCGGCGACGATCACCTTGGGGCCGTCCGTTCCGCGCTCGAACGGCGCGGGCGCCGTGTCTTCCACATGAGTGAGGCTAGTCGCCCCGGACGCGGTAGCGGCGGGGCCCCACCCCGCCGCTACCGGTCCGCCGCAAGTGGATCAGCCGGCGCCGGCAGCTCCGGGAAACAGGGCCAGGAACGGACCCGTCGCGTCCTCGATGCCCCGCCCAAGCGGAGCGTCCCAGTACCAGATCAGGAAGAGCAGGAACGCGATGAGTGCGCTGAACAGCCCCGCCAGCACCAGCTCCCGCCGCGAGCTGCGGATCTGCAGCATGAAGATCAGCCCGACGCTCACCAGCGCCCCGGTGACGAGGCCGACCCACACCACCCCGGGCATCGTCGGCTCCGCGCTGTCCGCCCGGGCCTGACGGGCCCCGTCGGCCAGGGCCACCTGATCGACCAGCGGCTGGTACGTCTGGTTCTCGAGCTCGGTCCGCGGCGCCCGTGCGGAGATGTCCTGCCGTACCCGCTCCAGCAGCGTGTCCCCGCGGACGGTCAGGGCTCCGTGCTCGGCCATATGCGGCCACTCCGTGGTGACCACATGCCGGACGTACGCGTCCACGTCCCGGCGGATCCGGTCGCGCTCCGGCGCCGGATAGACCCCGACCCGTTCGTGCACCTCGTGCAGCGACTGCGCCTCCACCCGCACGCTGTCCTGCGCGGCGCCGCGCGCCTCCCAGACCCCCGCGATGGCCAGCCCGAGCACGATCGCGTACACCACGCCGATCATCATGGTCATGTACTCGAGGACATCGGGGGTCTGGGAGGGATCGTCGTCGACGCCGACACGGCGTTGGCTCAGCAGCACGATCGCAAGGACGACGCAGCACGCGGCAGCCATCGCGATGGTCAGCACCAGCCATCCGGGCATGGAAACCTCCGAGGGATGTTCTTCAGCGGCGCGAGCGCGGGCGCATGGCCGCCGCGGCCAGCACGGCAGGGGCAGTGATCAGCAGAACGCGGACTACCGGTGAGGGGCCGTTCGCCGCCTCCTCATGGGCCGGCCTGCGGTACGCGCGGGGAACCAGCGCGGACGGGGACGGCATGGCCGTACGAGTGGGCGGACGGGAGGACGGCGGAGGCGAGGACGGTGGGGGAGAAGACGGTGGGGGAGAAGACGGCGGCGGGGGAGCAGGGGGTGGCGGCGGAGGCGGGGCCGTGGTGGGCACCGGCCGCGGCAGGACAGGACGCGGCGAGACAGGAGAGGGCGGGGGCTTTGGAGGAGGCGGCGGAGGCGGGGACGGCTCCTTGCGGCACTTCAGCCTCGCCACCGCGGCGCCGGAGCCGGAGCCCGCGGACGCCGTCAGATCCCCCGGAAAGCCCGGGGGGCAGTCGATCTCCAGCTCGGCGGCCGCACCGCCGCTGCCGGCCGATGCCGTCGCCCGCAGGGATGGCACCGGCTCATCCGTCGCCACAGCGGGCCCTCCGGCCAGCCCCACGACCGCCGCCCCCACGGCCACGCCGAGCGCGGCACCCCCGGCCACGATTCCCACCCGCTGCCATGCGTTCACGCCGGTGATCGTGCGCCGCCGGAGGGGACTTCACCCCGAATGCGCCGGGGATTCCCCCCGACGGATGGATCCGGTGCGTGTCGGGTTTGCCGCCGGTTCGGTCAGGTCCAGCGGTAGCGTTCCTTGAGCCGGTTCACCACCAGATTGAACCGGCCGCGGTCGAGCGCGCACGCCTCGCGCCGCATGCCTCCCTCGTGCACCCGCAGCACCCGGTCGAGATCCACCCACGACGGACGGCCGGCCCGGTCCCACGGACCGGCCCCGATGGCCGCCCACTCCCGGTCGTTGTCATGCCGCTTGCTCGACAGCGCCACGGCCAGCAGGGTGCCGTGCTCCTCCCGGGCCACCACCAGCACCGGGCGGTCCTTGCCCCGGCCGTCGTTCTCCTCGAACGGCACCCATGTCCAGACGATTTCCCCCGGATCCGGGTCGCCGTCATGGGCGGGCGCGTAGGCGGTCCGTACCCGCCCGATTCTGCGCGGATCGACCTGCGTGGTCGCGGCCGGCCCACTGCGGCCGGGGACATGGGGTTCGTCGATCACATGGTTCATGCGAACACGCTAGCGGTCGTGCTGCGCAACCCTTTTCGCGCCCGGCGCACTTGCCGGTGGTGTGTGACCGGAACGGATCCCGAATTTCCGTTTGAGGTACCGCTGTTGACCGGCGATCAGTAGCCTCGGCTGCGTACACCGGCAGGCACATAGCGCCGGTTCCGTATGGCTGAAGAGCTGGAGACCACTGATGGAGCGTCCCTCCTGGGCCCCCCAGGGCATCGACCTGTCTGTGCCGAGCGTGTCCCGGATCTACGACTACTACCTGGGTGGCTCGCACAACTTCGAGGTCGACCGGGAAGCCGCGCGCAAGGCGCTGGAGATCATGCCTGGCCTACCCAAGATCATGCAAGCCAACCGGGCGTTCATGCGCCGGGCCGTACGGTACGCGGTGGACCATGGCATTATCCAGTTCCTCGACATAGGGTCGGGCATACCCACCTTCGGCAACGTCCACGAAGTGGCGCAAGCCGCCAGCCCTGAGGCGCGCGTCGGCTACGTCGACAACGACCCGGTCGCCGTGGCACACAGCCAGGCCGTGCTGGAAGGAAACGACAACGCCGGCATCATCGCGGCCGACCTGCGCAAGCCTCATGACATCGTCGGCAGCCCCGAGCTGAACCGGCTCCTCGACCTCGACAAGCCCGTCGCCCTGCTGCTCGTCGCCGTCCTGCACTTCATGGTCGAGCAGGACAACCCCTGGCAGGCCGTGGCCGAACTGCGGGACGCCCTCGCCCCCGGCAGCCTCCTCGTCCTCACCCACGCCTCCACCGAGGGCGGCCCCGTCTCCAGCGAGGCGGGCGACAAGGTCGAAGCGGTCTACCGCAGGGCCAGTTCACCGCTGATCATGCGTACCCGCGCCCAGGTGGAGCGGTTCTTCGACGGGTTCGAGATGGTCGAGCCCGGGCTGGTCGCCATGCCCAACTGGCGCCCAGACAGCCCGGTGGGCCAGGAGGACCCCATCGTGTTCACAGGCTTCGCAGGGGTGGGCCGAAAGCCGTGACCGCCAGACCGGAAGGCACCGGGAGCACCCAGCGCGGGGCCCCTCCGAACGCCGCGGAGGACAGCTCCGAGGGCCGGCTGCGGCGCTTCGCGACCATCTGGAGCCGCGCCATCTACCCGGCCACCGCCACCTCGATGACCCGCGTGGAGTTCGAGGAGTACCTGGTTCCGCTGGCGCGGCAGCTCTCCGGGGCGCTCCAGGCACGGCACTTCGACCCGGCACCGGCGGCCGGCGTCGGATCCGCGCTCGTCGCCGCCCACTGCACCGCCCCCAGCACCCTGCCTCATACGCTCGGCGTCGTTGACGCGTATCTCGTGCTGTACTGCCCGCCCGAGGAACCTATGCCGGCCGACGAGTGCCGCGCACGCTGCGCCCGGCTGCAGCACTCCCTCGCCGCCGGATTCGCCGAAGCCCTCCGGGACCGTACGCTCGCCGAGCAGGAGGCACTCTCGCGTGCGGCACTCACCGCGCAGGCCGAGGCGGAGAAGGCGCTGCACGAGAGCGAGGCCCGGTTCCGGGCCGTGTTCGAGGGCGTGGCGATCGGCATCGGGATCGCGGACCTCGAGGGCAACGTCCTGGAGGTCAACTCCGCGCTCAACTTGATGTTCGGGGGCATGGACCAGTACGCGAGCAGCCGGAAGGTCACCGACTGGGGCCATCCCCAGGACGCCCCCGGCCTGTGGCGGATCCACAGCGAGCTGGTGCGCGGGGAGCGTGACCACTTCCGCGTCGAGAAGCCGTACTACCGGGGCGACGGCACCGTGTTGTGGACCAACCTCACGTGCTCCCTGCTGCGTGACGCCGCCGGCGAGCCCCGGTACCAGCTGGCGCTGATGGAGGACATCACCGAACGGCGGCTGCTGCACGAGCGGTTGCGGTACGAGGCGACGCACGACGCGCTCACCGGACTGCCGAACCGCACCCTGTTCTTCGAACGCCTGGAAGCCGCGCTTACGGCCCGCGACGGCGCCACCCGCTTCGGCCTGTGCTACCTCGACCTCGACGGCTTCAAGGCCGTCAACGACAGCCTCGGCCACGCCGTCGGCGACCGAATGCTGGTCGCGGTCGCCGACCGGCTGCAGTCGTGCCCGAACTCTCCGGACCAGCTGATCGCCCGGATCGGCGGTGACGAGTTCGTGGCGCTCATCGTGGACCCCGCCGACCAGGATGAGGTGACCGCCTTCGCCTGCCGGATCCTCGACGCCCTCGCCACCCCCGTCCGGCTCGAAGGCCGTGACCTCATGGTCCGCGGGAGCATCGGCATCGTCGACGGGCCGACGGGGGAACTCGGCCCCGCCGAGGTGCTGCGCAGCGCCGACATCACCATGTACCGGGCGAAAGCGGCGGGGGGTAACCGCTACGAACACGCCGATCCGGAAGCCGATCTGCGCGCGATCACCCGGCACGGTCTGACCAACAGCCTGCCCACCGCGCTGGAGCGCGGCGAGTTCTTCATCGAGTACCAGCCGCTGGTACGGCTCAGCGACGGCGTGGTGCACGGCGCCGAGGCCCTGGTGCGCTGGTCCCACCCGCTGTGCGGAACCCTCGGCCCCGACCAGTTCATCCCGCTGGCCGAGAACACCGGGCTGATCGTGCCACTCGGCCGCTGGGTGCTGGAGGAGGCCGTCCGCCAGGCCCGCAACTGGCAGGACCGGGCGGGAGAGGGGCCGCTACGGGTCAATGTCAACCTGTCCCCGTGCCAGCTCCACCACCCGGGCCTGGTGACCGACACCGTCGAGGTCCTCAAGGAGGCGGGACTGGACCCGACCGCCCTGTGCCTGGAGGTCACCGAGAGCGCGCTCATCGGCGCCGACGAGACATTGCTCCGGCCGCTGCGCGAACTCGCCGACCTCGGCGTCGACATAGCGCTCGACGACTTCGGCACCGGCTACTCCAACCTCTCCAACCTGCGCCGCATGCCGCTCAGCACGCTCAAACTGGACCGGAGCTTCACCCGTGGGATGCAGCAGGACCCGGCCGACCCCGTCGACATCAAGATCGTGGAGGGGATCGTCTCCCTCGCCCACACCCTCAACCTCGCGGTGACCGTGGAGGGAGTGGAGACCGGTACCCAGGCCCATTATCTGCGCCTCCTCGGCTGTGACACCGCACAGGGCTGGTACTACGCCCGCCCCGGTCCGCCCGAGCTGCTGCACACCCTGACCCTGGCGGACGCCTTCTGACCCCGGCCGGCCGGGTGCCTTGCCCGGCCGGCGGCCGTCAGCTCGCCAGCGGATCGAGGTGCAGCGGCCGCACCTTGCCCTCGAGCATCGCGCCCAGGCCCCGTACGGCGCAGGTGTCGGGCCGCTCCGCGGTGTGGGCCGGCATGCCCGTGCCCCGGCTGAGCATCGTGTCGAGCCCGGGCAGCAGTGCACTGCCGCCGGCGAGCATGATGCCGCGGTCGGAGAGGTCGGCGACCAGGTCGGGCGGGCACCGCCGCAGCACCGTACGGATTCCGTCGAGCACCCCGGTCAGGGGTGCGCCGATGGCCCGCCGCACGCTCGCGGTGTCGACGAGCACCGAGCGGGCGAGCCCGGTGGCCACATCCCTGCCGTGCACCTCGGCCCGCTCCGACGCCTCGTCCACCGAGTTCAGCACCACATGCAGCGGACGCACCGCCTGACTGGGCAGCAGCAGCTCATGGTGGTTGCGCAGATGCTCCACCACGGCGTGGTCGATGGAGTTGCCGCCGACCGGGATGGTCTCCGCGGCGACGATCGCGCCCAGGGAGAGAACCGCGACCTGCGTGGTGGTCGCCCCGCACACCACGATCATCGTCGCCTCGGGCTGCTCGACGGGCAGACCTGCCCCGACGGCCGCGCAGACGAGCGTGTCGGCCAGCTCCACGCGCCGGGCGCCGAGCGCCATCAGCGTCTCGATGGCCGCGCGCTGGGTCAGCGGCTCGCTGTCGTGGGGGGTGCAGGCGGCGATCCGCGAGGTGGGTCTGCGGCGCCACGCCTTGCGCAACTTGTCCCCGATGAGATGGCGGAGCATCCGCTGTGCCATGTCGATGTCGACGACCGTGCCACCTGAGATCGGGCGCACCACCCGGATGTGCTCGGGCGTACGGCCCGTCATCTTCTCCGCCAGGCCACCCACCGCGAGGAGAGCGCCGGTACGCGTGTTGACGGCGGCCACGCTGGGCTCGTCGACCACCAGGCCGGTGTCCTTGACGTACACGCGGGTTCTGGAGGCACCGAGGTCGACGGCAACTGAGCAACGGCGCAACTGCTCGAGGCTTACGGGCACGGGGGAACTCCCTTGTGCGGGAAGGTCGGTGTCGGTGAGAGCGGATGGCACACCGCCCCGTACCAAGCCTGCGGCATATGATCGTTTCTGCGCTCGTTGAGTTGCTCCACTCGGGTGTACGGGACCACCCGGTCACCCGGCGGTCAGGATGACTCCACGTCCTCGATCCGGAAACCGACCTTCAGACCCACCTGGTAGTGCGCGATCTCGCCGTTCTCGATATGCCCCCGTATCTGGACGACTTCGAACCAGTCCAGATTGCGCAGGGTCTGAGAAGCGCGGTTGATCGCGTTCCGGATCGCGGCGTCCACACCCTCGTGCGACGACCCGACGATCTCGGTCACCCGATAGGTGTGATCGGTCATAACGGTCTCCCTGGATGGCGGGGGTCGGAAAGCAGATATCTCCTCCACCATCGCCCACCGGGCGGCGGCGTGCGAGGTGAGACGGGAACCGTCGCTGCCCAGCATTCAGCCGCCGCACACTCCGGCTCTCCGAAATGGCCACGTCGTGTCCAGCCGGCTCGGTCATCAAGGAGGCATGACCCTCACACCACCGCTCGCACCCGCACCCGCCCCGGCCCCGGCCGCCGCCCCTCCCCGCTACACGGTCTCCCTGGCCCGCGATGAACAGGACGTACGCGCCGCGCAGCGCCTGCGCCACGAGGTCTTCGCCGGCGAGATGGGGGCGCTGCTGAACACCAGCGAGCCCGGGCTGGACGTCGACTCGTTCGACGCCTACTGCGACCACCTGCTGGTCCGGGAGGAGACCACGGGCACGGTCGTCGGAACCTACCGGCTCCTGCCGCCCGACCGTGCCGCCGTCGCCGGGCGGCTGTACGCCGAGACCGAGTTCGACCTCGGCAGCCAGGCCGGCATCCGCAGCGACCTGGTCGAGGTCGGCCGGTCCTGCGTCCACCCCGACCACCGCGACGGAGCCGTCATCTCCCTCATGTGGGCCGGCATCGCCCGCTACCTCACCCGGGCCGGGCACAACTGGCTCGCCGGCTGCTGCTCCATCCCGCTGGCCGACGGCGGGGCGCTCGCCGCCGGCGTGTGGGACAAGGTCTCGGCCAAGCACCTCTCGCCCGAGGAGTTCCGCGTCCGGCCGCACCTGCCCTGGGACCCCACCGGTGTCCAGCGGGCCGGGCACACGCCGCTGCCGCCGCTGCTCCGCGGCTACCTGCGGCTCGGTGCCTGGGTGTGCGGGGAGCCCGCCCACGACCCCGACTTCGGCGTGGCCGACCTGTATGTGCTGCTGTCGCTGGAGCGGACCGACCCGCGCTACCTCCGCCACTTCCTCTCGCTCGTCCCCGCGTGATGCCCTACGCGATGAACGCGCCCTCGTATGCGCTGGTGCACGGGGAGCCCCGGGATCTGGGCCCATGGATGCCCACCGCGCCGTGCACTCCCCAGCACTGCGTGGCCGACCCCGTGCCCGCGGTGGGCCGGTTTCGCCGGCTCGCCCGGCGGGTGGCCGTCGTCGGCATCGTGCTCGCCGGGGTCGTCCTCTCGCCGCTCGTCCGCCGCTTTCCACCGGCCCGCCGGGACCGGCTGGTCGCCCTGTGGGCGCGGTGCATGGTCGCGGCCTTCGGGATACGGATACGGATGGGCGGGGCTGCCCCTGCCGCCGCGGGCGCGGGGGCGCTGATCGTCGCCAACCACGTCTCCTGGCTGGACATCCCGCTGGCCGCGGCCGTCCGCCCGGGCCGGATGCTGGCCAAGAGCGACATCGCGTCCTGGCCGGTCCTGGGCCCGCTGGCCGCGCGCGGGGGCACGATCTTCGTCGACCGGGAACGCCTCCGTACGCTTCCGGACACCGTCGCCCGGATGGCGGCCGCGCTGCGCGAGGGCACGGCCGTGGTCGCCTTCCCCGAAGGCAGCACCTGGTGCGGTCGGGCGCACGGACAGTTCCGTAACGCCGCCTTCCAGGCCGCGCTTGACGCGGGCGTGCCCGTCCAGCCGGTCCGGATCCGCTACCGTCTGGAGCCGTCCCGGTCTGAGGCAGACGGAGTCATCGGTGTGCCGACAGCTGTGACGGCGTTCGTCGGGGAGGACACGCTGCTCGCCTCGGTGCGCCGGGTCGTCGCCGCCCGGGGGCTGGTCGCCGAGGTGACCGTCCTGCCGTGCATACCGCCCGGGGCCCACGCCGACCGGCAGTCCCTGGCCCGTGCGGCCGGAGCGGCGGTGTCCGGCCGGTCGTGGGCACCGGGGGATGTCGGCGATGACGGCGAATCGGGTCGCGCCGGGGAGATGGCCGTCCCACGCCGCATTACCCTGCCGTTCAGGCGGGTTTCAGCGGATCGTGTCCGAGCATCATGAGCTGGTGCCGCCAGTGATCTTCGCCGACCTTGGTGGCCAGCTCGCTGCGGCGCTGTTCGGTGACGACATCAACGATCTTGCGCATCTCCCGGATGTCGTCGTCGGTCAGGTCCATGCGGCGCTTCTGGAGTATCGCCAGCACATGGCGGCCGTCGTCTGATCCGGCGAACTCCGGGAGCTGCTCGGCCTGCTCGGCTGCCGATTCCATGCGCAGCCAGGCGCTCAGCTCCGCGGAGGTCATGTTCACCACGCGGTGGAACTCGTCCCAGAGCGCGTCGAGCTCAAGCGCGGAGATGTCAGCCACGGTGTGCCTCCCGGGACTGGTGTCGCTTACTGATGCTGACTCCCGCCCGAGTGCCCGGGCGGGGACAGCGGAAACGGCGGGCTCAGGATTCCGCGGGGAAGGCCAGCGACAGTGCAAACCGGTTGGCCCCATTCTGCGCTCGGCTCGCCTCCGGGCTCCCCCAGTTACCGCTGGGGGAGCCTCCAGACCCGGCGTCGAGGCTCTCCCCCGGCCTTCGGCCGGGAGGTGCCCCCACGACCGCTGCGCTCGTTCCTCGCTTGGTCTCTGGGGGCACCCCCAGCGGTAGTCCCCCTGGGCCTGACGGCCCGGGAGGTGCCCCCAGGGGGAATTCTGCACCGGCGCGCCCTTTGGCTCGCTCGCTGCCACTGTCAGTCCACCAGTGGCGCAGCTCCAAGCCCGCGGCCGCGAGCTCGGCGCGCACCCCTTCCTGCCGGAACTTCGCCGAGATCTCGGTGCGCATCTCTTCCCCGGCCATGAACGAGACCGCCAGGTCCAGCGCCGGAATCTTGACGCTCACATCGCCGCGGGCCCGCAGCCGCATCTCGATCCAGGCGTGCTCGGCGTCCCACACGGCGACGTGGTCGAAGTCCGCCGGGTCGAAGTCGGCGCCGAGCTCGCGGTTCATGACGGCCAGTACGTTCTTGTTGAACGCGGCGGTGACGCCCTGTGCGTCGTCGTACGCGGCCACCAGCGTCGCCTCGTCCTTGACCAGGTCGGTGCCGAGGAGCAGCGCGTCGCCCGGGGCGAGCATGGACCGTACGGAGGCCAGGAAGGCGGCGCGTTCGGCGGGAAGGAGATTGCCGATGGTGCCGCCGAGGAAGGCGAGCAGCCGCGGCCCGGGGGTGTCGGGGAGTTCCAGGCCGTGCTGGAAGTCGGCGACGAGGGCGTGTACGGCCAGCCGCGGATGGTCGGCGAGCAGCCCGCGCCCGGCCTGCGTCAGCGCGGACTCGCTGACGTCGACGGGGACATACACCTCCAGCGCGGTGAGCGCGTCGAGGAGGTGCCGGGTCTTCTCGGAGGAGCCCGAGCCGAGCTCGATGAGCGTGCGGGCACCGGTGGCCGCGGCGATCTCACCGGCCCGCTCCAGGAGGATCTCCCGCTCGGCGCGCGTTGGATAGTACTCGGGCAGCCGGGTTATCTCCTCGAAGAGTTCGCTGCCGCGGGCGTCGTAGAACCACTTCGGCGGCAGCTGCTTGGGGTCGGTGCCGAGCCCGTTGAGCACGTCCTCGCGGAGGGCTGCGGCGGCGGCGTCGGCGGGCAGGGTGCGGGTGACGGCGAACGAGCTCACGTGCTGGACTCCTTGAGCGGGGTCAGATGTACGACGGTGCGGGTTGCGGAGAGGAGGGTGCGGTCGGGGACCTCCGTCCAGTGCGGGTCGTCGTCATACGGCTCGGAGGCGACGGTGACGGCTGTGCGGTCGGGCTGCGCGAGATACCAGAGGGTGTCGCCCCAGGCGATGGCGGAGATCGACACCCCGTCGGTGAGCAGCAGGTTCAGCCGTGAACCGGGTGCGGCCTCGGCAACGGCGGCGACCGTGTCGGCCAGCGCCTGGCTGGGGTCGGCGCCGCCGCGCAGCCGGTGCAGGACCAGGGCCCAGAGCAGCGCCGCGTCGCAGCGGGCGGCCAGCCCCAGCAGCTCCACGGCCGGCAGCTCGGCGGCGAGCGGCGCGGCCGACCCCGGCCAGCCGGCGACCGCGCCGTTGTGGCTGAACAGCCATGGGCCGGAGGCGAACGGCGCCGCGGCGGCCTCGCCGTCGGCGCCGGCCTCGGTGGCGTCGCGCACGGCGGCGAGCAGCGCGCCCGTACGCACCACCCGGGCGAGATCGGCGAAGGACAGATCGCCCCAGATCGGTCCGGTACGCCGGTACCGTGCGGGTATGGGATCGGGAGCGGCGTACCATCCGACGCCGAAGCCGTCCGCGTTGACGGTCCCCGAGCGCTGCCGGCGCGGCGCCCACGACTGCCGGTACAGACTGTGCTCAGGCTCGCGCACGACCTCGCCGATGGCGACGTCCGGCCCGAGATACCCGATATGTCGGCACATCAGCCGCGCCTCCCGATCGTGAGGCCGTCGCGACGGCGAGAACTGAGGGAGAACCGGCCGTCCTTCGTGGAAAGTTGCGCCATCATGCCTCCTCCGGTTCGGCGTCGCGTGCCGTACGGAAGCCGGAGAAGATCTGGCGGCGGATCGGCAGATCCCAGTTGCGGAAGGTGCCGCGGCAGGCGACCGGGTCAACGGCGAAGGAGCCGCCGCGCAGCACCTTGTACGCGCCGCCGAAGAAGACTTCCGAGTACTCGCGGTACGGGAAGGCCGCGAAGCCCGGGTACGGCAGGAAGTCGCTCGCCGTCCACTCCCAGACTTCACCGATCAACTGCCGTATGCCCAGCGGCGAAGCGCCCTCCGGGTAGCTTCCGACCGGCGCGGGCTGCAGATGGCGCTGGCCGAGGTTGGCGTACTCGGGTGTGGGATCGGCATCGCCCCACGGGAAGCGCAGGGACCGGCCGGTGGCCGGGTCGTGACGGGCCGCCTTCTCCCACTCCGGTTCCGTGGGCAGCCGGCGTCCGGCCCAGCGGGCGTACGCGTCGGCCTCGTACCAGCTCACATGCAGCACCGGCTCCTGTGCCCGCACCGGTTCGACGACACCGAAGCGCCGGCGCAGCCACTGCCCGCCCTCACGACGCCAGAACAGCGGTGCCGTCACGTTGTGTTCGCGCACCTGGGCCCAGCCCTCCGGGGCCCACCAGCGCGGATCCTCGTACCCGCCGTCCTCGATGAAGCGGGCGTAGGCGCCGTTGCTGACCGGGAGGGTGTCGATGAAGAAGGCGGGGACGTGCCGGCGGTGGGCCGGGCGCTCGTTGTCCAGCGCCCATGGCTCCGTGGAGGTGCCCATGGTGAACGGCCCGCCCGGCACCAGCACCTCGGCCGGCAGCAGGGCGGCGTCCGCGGGCGCCGGCGACGGCTCGGGAGCGGTCAGCGCGGCGGGGCCGCGCCGCAGCTGGTGGGTGATGAGCATGGTCTCGTCATGCTGCTGCTCGTGCTGGGCGATCATGCCGAAGGCGAAACCGGCGTCGACCAGGCGGTCGCCGCCGTGCAGCGGTACGTCTCCCAGCACGTCCAGCACCCGGCTGCGGACGTCGGCGACATAGGCGCGCGCCTCGGTGGGCGGCAGCAGCGGCAGTGAGGGGCGTTCGGCACGCGGGTGTTCAAAGGCGTCGTAGACGCTGTCGATGTCGGGGCGCAGTGCGTCCAGCCCGCCCACGCCGCGCAGCAGCCACAGCTCCTCCTGGTTGCCGATGTGCGCCAGATCCCACACCAGGGGGGACATCAGCGGTGAGTGCTGGGCGGTCAACTCCGGCTCGTCCACGCAGGTGGTGAGGGTGCGGGTGCGTTCCCGCGCGGCTATGAGGGCGTCGGCGGCGCGCCGGCGCAGTGCTTCGGTGTCGGTGTCCCATGGGGTCGGGTCGGTCGCGGTCATGAGCGGCTGTCCTTCCCTTGGCGTGCGGGGAGGCTTCCCGCGGTGGCGTCGAGCAGGTCGTCGGCGGGACATCGGCCCCGGGCTACGTAGCGTTCGATGAAGTCGGCGACGGCGGCTTCGATGGCCGGTGAGGCCCCGATCCGGGGCAGGGCTTCCTGCGCCTCCGCGAAGCAGGTGACGGCGACGGCGTGCAGTTCGGGGTCGGACAGGCCGTAGCGGGCGGCGTGCCGCCACAGCGGGTTGCGAGGCGCGGGCGGGTCGCCGGCGATCTCCGCGAGCGGCTTGACCGCGCGGTAGACGGCTTCGGCGGCCGCCGGATCGTCGAAGAGGGCTGCGGTGACGGCCAGCGGGACCACCCAGCCCTCCTCGCCGGACTGGGCGTCGATCATGCGCAGCTCCAGGTGGCCGCGCGGCCGTACGGGCGGGAACAGGGTCGTCAGGTGGTAGTCCAGGTCGTCCAGTGTGGGCGGTCTGGGCCCGTTGCCGCGCATCCAGCCTCGGAAGGTGAGCCCCTCCGGGACGGCCCACGGCCCGTCGCCGTCCCGTATGCACATCACGGGCGCGCCCAGGACGTACCCCACCCAGGCCGTGCGCGGGTTGGGCCCGTCGGGCGGGGCGAGCGTGCGCCCGGGGTCCAGGGCACTCCACACCGCCTGCCGGGTGGAGCGCCAGCCGGTCGGGCGCCCCTGGCGCAGCGGGGAGTTGGCGAACGCGGCGACCAGCACCGCGCCCAGCAGATGGGCGAGCCGCCACCGCCGTCCGTAACCGAGCGGGCCGGGCTCCTCGTTGCCCGCGTCCAGGCATACCTGGACGGAGGCGGTCGCGCACATCATGGAGCGCCCGGCCGGTCCGTTTCGGTCGAAGTAGGCCTCCATGGCCTGGTAACGGGGTTCGGTGAGTACGCGGCAGGGCGGATGCCAGGGGTTGTGGCCGTGGCCCGCGAGCGCCAAGCCGTGCTCGTCCAGCGTCAGGCGGACGAGATCGAGGTCGGAGGCGGCGCACTGTACGCAGGCCGCGAGCGAGTCGGCCGGGGGAGTGCTGAGCTCCAGCTGGCCGCCGGGTTCGAAGGTGAGTGCCGAGTGCAGCGACAGGCCCCGCAGCGCGCTGACCGCGGCGGCGAGGCGAGGGGGATGGACGATGCTGCCGGGATCCCGGGCATCGCGGACAAGCCATTCCAGTTCGACGCCGATCCGCCGCGGCGGGCCGGTCTTGAAACAGATACCGCGCACCCGGGCTTCCGCCTCGGCTTCGGTGATGGCTCGGCGGCGGTCCGTACAGTGGTTCTCCGGCACGGCCGGAACCTCCCGTTGAAGAGACCTGTCCCCGCCCGGTCCGGCTGGATCCGGGCTGCGTTCCACCTAAGTCGTCGGGGGGCGCGGCCTCAAGGGGGCCTCGGACCATTCGGAGCCTGCGGCACCCTGGCCGGAATTACCCCGGAGCGGTCAATTCCGTACCGTGCGGCAGCTTACCTTCCGCCTCCGCCTCCCGCAGATGGGCGAGCAGAACGGCACGCAGTTCCCGGGCCGCGCGGGGGGGTGCCACATCCGTACGGTGGGCGAGCGCGATGGTCCGCCGGAGCGCCGGCGGTGCGAAGGGGGTGCTGCGCAGGCCCGGTCCCGCACGCTCGGCCACCATGCTCGGCAGTACGGCCACTCCGAGCCCGGCCCGTACGAAGCCCAGGACAGCGTCCATCTCCCCGCCCTCCACGCTGAAGGTCGGCTCGAAGCCGGCCGCGCGGCAGGCGGCGACGGTCAGATCCCGCAGGTCGAAGCCGCGCCGGAACATCACCATCGGCTGGTCGCGCAGGTCCTCCGGCCGTACCGGAGCGCCGCCCCCGGGCGGCTCGGCCGCCGTCGAGGACACCACGACCAGGTCCTCGCGCAGCAGCTCGGTCGTGGTCAGGGCGGGGGAGGGGCTGGGCAGCGGCAGTACGACCAGGGCCAGGTCGAGGCCGCCGCGGGCCAGATACCGCACCAGGTCGTGAGAGCCGCTCTCCTCCAGCATCAGCTCGATGCCCGGGTGGCGGTCGTGGAAGGCGCGCAGTACGTCCGGCAGCAGGCCTGTGCACACGCTCGGCGTCGCACCCAGCCGTACCCGGCCGCGCCGCAGCTGGACCAGTTCCTGCACCTCGTAGCGGGCAGTCTCGGCGTCCGCGAGGATGCGCCGGGCGAGGGGGAGCAGCGCCTCACCGGCGTCCGTCAGTGCGATGTTGCCGCGGGCCCGGCTGAACAGCTCCGCGCCCAGCTCCCGCTCCAGCGCCTTGATCTGCTGCGACAGCGACGGTTGCGCGACATGCACGCGTTCGGCCGCGCGGGTGAAGTGCCTGGTTTCCGCCACGGCAACGAAATAGACGAGCTGCTGGAACTGCACGCTCCCAGCCTACGGGCTGCTGATAGATGTCGTCTATGGAGAACAGCTGGACCATGTAGCTGACCTGTCGAGTGGGTCGGGCCGGCCTTCGCGCCGCCCGCATGGCCCGCCGCTCGGTGGCGCGGTCGAACGGCCCGCGTCAGCCCACCTCGACCGGAGCACCCACCAGCGAGCCGTACTCGGTCCAGGAGCCGTCGTAGTTCCTGACCCTGGGGTAGCCGAGCAGCTCGGTGAGCGCGAACCAGGTGTGTGACGAGCGCTCCCCGATGCGGCAGTAGGTGACCACCTCCCGCTCGGGAATGATGTCCTTGCCGATGTAGAGCGCCCGCAGCTCCTCCGGCGACTTGAACGTGCCGTCCTCGTTGGCCGCCTGGCTCCACGGGATGTTGGCCGCCCCGGGAATGTGTCCGGGCACCTGCGACTGCTCCTGCGGCAGATGGGGAGGTGCGAGCCGCTCACCCCGGTACTCCTCGGGCGAGCGCACATCCACCATGCCGACGCCGGTTCCGACCTTTCCCAGAACCTCGTCGCGCAGCGCGCGGAACTCCGGGCGCTCCGGACCCGTGATCCGGAAGGGAGTGTGCTGGTAGTCCATGACCTCCTGGGTCATCTCGCGGCCCTCGAGCTCCCACTTCTTACGGCCGCCGTCGAGCAGCTTCATTCCGTCGTAGCCGCGCAGCTTCAACAGCCAGTAGGCGTGCGCCGCGAACCAGTTGTCGTTGCCGCCGTACAGCACGACGGTCGTATCGTCCTCCACCCCGGCCGCCGCCAGCAGCTTGCCGAGGGCCTCCTGGTCCACGAAGTCCCGGCCCACCGGGGTGTGCAGGTCCGTGGTCCAGTTCCAGCCGACGGAGCCGGGGATGTGGCCGGCTGCGTAGGCGCTGGTGTCCTCGTCCACGTCGATGACCCGCACCGTTCCGTCGTCCAGATGGGCGGCCAGCCACTGTGTGCTCACCAGGGTCTCCGGGTGTGCGTAGCCGTTGGTGCCCATACCGTCTCCTCTTCCTCATGACCGGTGTATTGACGGTGTGTCAGCTCTCAGTCGACCACGACCCGGACCGCGGCGACCGGGTTGCAGCCGTACCCCTGGGTGTTCCACGGCGCTCGCGGCGGTTGGCTGTGGCCGTGGGCGTCGGTCGCGCGGGCCTGAAGCCGGTGGTCGCCGGACCGCCGGGGCAGCCACGAGAACGACCAGCCCGACCAGGCGTACGGACTCGCCGGCGGCTCCAGCGCAGCCGACCGCCAGTCGCCGTCGTCGGCCCGTACCTCGACCTGCCGCACGGGTACCCCGCCGCCAGACCAGGCCCGGCCGCGTATCTCGACGCGCCGGCCGCGGCGGACGACCGTGCCCGGCTCTGGTTCGGTGATCAGCGACTTCACCCGCATCGAGGTGACGGGCCCGTCGGGTGTGCCCCGTGAATCGAGGTAGACATACTCCCGCGTCTGGAAGACGCCGGTGAACGGCTCGGTGACGGCCCGCGCCCCCACCAGCCACTTCACATCGTCGACCCCGTACCGGCCCGGGACCACCAGACGGACCGGTGCGCCGTGCTGCGCAGCCAGCGGTTCACCGTTCATGTGCGTGGCGAGCAGCGTGTCCGGATGGAGCGCCACGGCGAGCGGGAGGCTGCGCTCGAAGGGAACCTGACGGCCGTGCTCCCAGCCCGAGTCCGCGCCGGTGAAGACCAACTCCCGAACCTGTGGGCACGGCCCGGCCCGGGCCGCGACGTCCCGGAACGGCACGCCCGCGAAATGGGCGCACCCCACAGCCCGCGTACCCCACCGCAGCCCCCGTGGGCGAGGCGTCATCAGCGTTCGTCCGTTGCCGGCGCACTCGAGTACGGCGTCGAACTCCCGCTGCGGCATGGCCAACAGCTCGTCATAGCCGAGGTCACAGGGCCTGTCGACGGCGCCGTGGAGCCGCAGCCGCCAGACGGCGGGATCGAGCCTGGGGACCCCGAAGTGGTCGCGTACGAAGAGAGCGTCCGCGGGCGTGACCGGTTCGGCGAGCGCGGCAAGCGGCGTCTGAGCGTTGTACGGCTCGGCCGTCACGGTCTCAGGCGTCCAGGAGGCGCCGGCGGGCACCCTCGAGCGTGTCGGTCCAGACATGCCGGACACCTTTCGGTCATGCGACCGCGGATGGTTCAACCCTACGTCCGGCCGACGGGCCGGTGCATCCCGCCGGCCGCGCCGAGGTCCGGCCACCGCTCGTACCACCGCAGGTCGGCCTCCAACTGTGCGGCGAGCGAGACCAGCAGCCGCTCACTGTTGGCCGGGCCGAGCAGTTGCGCTCCCAGCGGCAGGCCACCTGGGGCGAACCCGGCAGGGACGCTGATGCCCGGCCAGCCGAGGACGTTCCAGGGCCATGCGTACGGGCACGCGGCGATCATCGCCCATTCCAGCCTTCCGCCCGGCAGCCCGGCCAGGGCACCGATGCGCGGTGGCGGGGTCGCGGTGGTCGGGGTGAGCACGACGTCGAAGCGGTCGAAGATCTTGCCTATCCGGCGCTGCAGCCGGGGCTCGGCGTGGCGCGCCAGACGCAGCGGGCGGCCGCCGAGGAGCTGTCCCAGACGCGCGCCGCTCCGGGTGCGCCGGTCCAGCAGGGCACGGTCGGGGACGCGTTCGGACCAGTCCCGGACTCCGGCGGTGGCGCGGGGGACGAATGCCAGCCCGACCAGCCCGTACCGCGGCTCCTCCGCCACGACCTCGTGTCCCAGCGCGGCCAGTCGCTCGGCGACGCCGACGACCGCGGACCGTACGGCCGGGTCAAGCCGCTTCAGCGTGCCGGTGAAAGCGGTGCCGAGGGAGAGGGCGATCCGCAGCCTGCGCGGCTCGCGGCTTGCCGCGGGCAGTACGGACACCGGCGGCGGCTGATGGAGATCGCTCGGATGGCTGCCGCTCACCGCGTCCAGCAGCAGAGCCGCGTCGGCGACCGTACGGGCGAGCGGGCCGATGCCCGTGATGCCGTTGAAGGCCTCGGCCTCCGGCCACGTCGAGATCCGGCCGCGCTGCGGCTTGATGCCGACCAGGTGGGTCCAGGCTGCCGGGATGCGGACCGAGCCCGCACCGTCCGAGCCGAGCGCGGCCGGCACCAGCCCCGCGGCCACCGCGGCCGCGGAACCGCCGGAGGACCCGCCGGGTGTGTGGCCCGGGTTCCAGGGGTTGCGGGTATCGCCGAAGGCGGGCCCCTCGGTGAACGGCCACTGGCCCAGCTCGCAGGTGTTGGTCTTGCCGACGACGACCGCACCGGCCGCTCTGAGGCGGCGTACGGCCTCGCTGTCGGCGGTCTTCACCGGGAAGTCACCGGGGCAGCCGAAGGCCGTGGGCAGGCCGGCTACGTCCATGTCGTCCTTGACGGCCACCGGCACCCCCAGCAGAGGCGCCCGCTGTCCAGTGGCCAGTAGCCGGTCGGCGGCCTCGGCCTCGGCCAGCGCCGCGTCGGCCCGCACATGACGGAAGGCGTTCAGCGGCTGCGCCGCCTCGATGCGGGCCAGGCACTGCTCGACCAGCTCGCGCGAGGACACCTCGCCGTCGGCGAGGGCGCGGGCTTGCCGGGCCAGGCCCAAGGAGCCTGAGGACAGTGAACGGGACACCGTGCCGCACCTCGTCTCCCACACTTATGTGTTCGACCGAACGGTACAACGTTTCCTGAGACTTGGCCCTCGCCCGCGCCGCCGCAGCGGACCGTCAGCCGGAGACGGCCTTCTTCCACCCCCGGGCGATGACGGCCTTCGCCTTCGTGATCTGCGTCGCCGTCGGGAATGCCGGAGTGCCCTCGACCGTCGGCAGCCACGCGGCGGCCACCTCGTCGAGGGTGCCGTCCTTCTTCATGGCGTCCATCAGCACCGGGCGGGCATAGCCGTCGAGGCGGATGTTCTGGCCCTCGGGGCTGAAGACGTACTCCTGCCACAGGCGCGCGGCCGCGGGATGCGGGGCGTCCTTGTTGACGGCGTCCGAGTAGTACTGGGCGAAGACGCCGTCGCTGGGGACGGCGACCTGCCAGTTCACGCCCTTCCTGCGGAACTCGTCGGCGTAGCTGGAGTTGAGGTAGTCCCAGTCGATGCTGATCGGCGTCTGGCCCTTCTCGACCGTGGCCGGGGTGGACTGGAGCGGATTGAAGTTGCCTGTCTTCTTGAGATTGGCGAAGTACTCCAGTCCCGGCCGCACATCGTCGAACGACCCCTTGTTCGCCAGAGCCGCCGCGGAGACACCCGCGAAGGCGGACCCCGACGTGCTGGGGTCGCCGTTCAGCGCGACCTTGCCCTTGTACTCCGGGTTCAGCAGAGCGGTGAACGTCTCGGGGCAGGTATCGACGCGGTTGGCATCGCAGCCGATCGACATGTAGCCGCCGTAGTTGTTGTACCAGCGGGCCCCCCAGTCCTTGTGGGCCGTCGGGATCTTGTCGTACGCGGCGACCCGGTACGGGGCGAGCAGCTTGTCTCTGGCCGCGGCCTGGGCGAATGTGGTGCCGACGTCGAGCACATCAGGGGCGCTGTCCTTGCCCTTCAGCCTTTTCACGGCGTTGATCTCGTCCTGGCTGGTGCCGCTTGGGTTCGTGACCTTGACCTTGATCCCGTACTTCTTCTCGAAGCCGTCGAACAGGGCGCCGTAGCTGGCCCAGTCGCGAGGGAACGCCACCGCGTTGAGCCTGCCCTCCTTCTTGGCCGCCGCGACGAGTGCGTCCATGCCGCCCACATCCTCAGCGGAGGTCGCCGCGGACAGTTCCTCGGCTGTCGGTGTGGGCGTGGCCCCGCAGGCGGTCAGGCTCAGGGCCGTGAGGACGATACAGCCGAAGACGGCGGCTGCTCTGGTACATGGGCTGGTCACTGTGGCTCCAGAAACGGCTGAAAGCTATTGTGAAGTTTTGTTATTAGCGGGGCTACGCGTGTCAACTGGTCAACAGATGGTCACGCCTTCGCCGCGATTAGTGTTCAATTACTTGCAGCTGAAACTATCGTCTGCCGATGCGGGCCTGGCGGCCGGCCGGAGCAGGGCCCCAGCCGGCCGCTCCCGGCCCGCTCTTCACGTGGTTGCGCTCACAGGTCCAGGCGGACCAGCCGCAACGTGACGATCTCGAACGGGCGCAGCGACAGCGGAAGATGGCCGTCGTCGATTTCGGCCGGCCCGGCCGGCCGCTCCAGCAGATCGCAGACCGACGCCGAGGACAGCGGGAAGCCCGCGGTGAGCCGCGCCCGGGCCCGGCCGCCGTACGCCTCGTGCAGCCGTACCACCACATCGCCGCTGCCGTCGTCGGCGAGCTTCACCGCCGTCACCACGACGGCGTCGTCGTCCACCGACACCAGCGGAGCGACCGCGGCGTCGCCCGGGACCCGCCGCTCCGGGAGGTTGATGCGGTACCCCTCACGTACCGCGTCCCCGATGGACGCGCCAGGCGCCAGCGCATACCGGAAGCGGTGCACGCCCTGGTCGGTGCGCGGATCGGGGAAGCGCGGGGCACGCAGCAGCGACAGCCGTACGGTCGTGGTGGTGCCCGGTGAGCCCCCGGCCTCCTGCCGAGCGTCATCCCCTGCCGCTCGCGTCACGTCGTAGCCGTACGTCGAATCGTTGACCAGCGCCACCCCCCAGCCCGGCTCCTCCAGCTGCACGAAGCGGTGCTGGCACGCCTCGAACTTCGCCGCGTCCCAGCTGGTGTTGGTGTGGGTGGGCCGGTACAGATACCCGAACTGGGTCTCGGCAGCGATGCGGTCGGTACGGAGGTCCAGCGGGAAGGCGGCCTTGAGGAACTTCTCCGTCTCGTGCCAGTCCACCTCCGTGGCGATGTCCAGTCGCCGCTCACCGGCCGCGAGGGTCAGCACCTGCTCCACGCGGGAGGAACCGAACGACCACACCACCCGTACCGATCCGCCGTTCAGCAGCTCCAGGGAGTCGACGTCGGTCAGGTCGGTGACCGTGTTGCGGTAGAAGCGGTCGACGTCCCAGGCGTCCCACATGTTCGGGAAGTCCTGGTGCAGCTGCAGCAGATTGGCCGCCCGGCCCGGCGCCACAGTCTCCCGGCCTGCCGCGATGTCGTACGCCGACACCACCAGCCCGCGCCCGTCGATCTCAACCCGCAGCAGCCGGTTGTCCAGGATGAACCCGCCGCCGGTACGGGGCACAGTATGTACGGCGGGGGTCTCCCGCGGGGCGATCCGCGCGCCGCCTGCCGCGATGCCCGCGCGCGCGTGCGGAGCCGCGTTGAAGACCACGGACGTGCCTGCCGACGCGTCGCCCGCCAGCGCGGCCTGTGCATCGCCGATGATGCGCTCCAGCTCCTCGGCGACGGCCGTGTACGTACGCTCCGCCTCCCGGTGCACCCAGGCGATCGACGAGCCGGGCAGAATGTCGTGGAACTGGTGCAGCAGCACCGTCTTCCACAGCCGGTCCAGCTCCTCGTACGGATACCGGGACCCCGCATGTACGGCCGCGGTCGCCGACCACAACTCGGCCTCGTGCAGCAGGTGTTCGCTGCGCCGGTTGCCCTGTTTGGTGCGCGCCTGGCTGGTCAGCGTGGCCCGGTGCAGTTCCAGATACAGCTCGCCCACCCACACCGGGGCGTGGCCGTACTCCGCGTGTGCCTTCTCGAAGAACGCCGAAGGCTTCTCGAACGAGACCCTCGCCGAGCCCTCCAGATCGGCGAGCCGCTTCGCCCGCGCCAGCATCTCGCGCGTTGTGCCGCCGCCTCCGTCGCCCCATCCCGTGGGGGCGAGCGAGCGGGTCGCCGCGCCCTTCTCCTGGAAGTTGCGTACCGCGTGCGCGAGTTCTCTGCCCGACAGCTGCGCGTTGTAGGTGTCGATCGGCGGGAAGTGGGTGAACACGCGGGTGCCGTCCAGGCCCTCCCACCAGAAGGTGTGGTGCGGGAACTTGTTGGTCTGGCTCCAGGAAATCTTCTGGGTCAGGAACCACTTCGCGCCCGCCTGCCTCACCAGCTGCGGCAGGGCGGCGGAGTAGCCGAAGGAATCCGGCAGCCACACCTCCTGTGTCTCGATCCCGAACTCCTCCAGGAAGAAGCGCTTGCCGTGCACGAACTGGCGGGCCAGCGCCTCCGACCCGGGCATGTTGGTGTCCGACTCCACCCACATGCCGCCCACCGGAACAAACCGGCCCTCGGCGACCGCCTTCTTGACCTTCGTGTACACCTCGGGCCGGTGTTCCTTGATCCATGCGAACTGCTGTGCCTGCGACATCGCGTAGACAAACTCCGGCGCGTCCTCCAGCAGCGCCGTCATGTTCGCGGTCGTCCGGGCGACCTTGCGGACGGTCTCGCGCAACGGCCACAGCCACGCCGAGTCGATATGCGCGTGCCCGACCGCGCTGATCCGGTGAGCGGAGGCGTGCGCGGGCGCGGCCAGCACCCCGGCCAGCCGCTCGCGGGCCACGGCCGCCGTGCCGCCGATGTCCTGCAGATCGATCGCGTCGAGGCAGTGCTCGACGGCGCGCAGGAGCTCCCAGCGGCGCGGTGCCTCCATGGGCAGCTCCGCCGTCATCTCGCCCAGCACCTCAAGGTCGTGGATCAGTTCCCACACCGTCTCGTCGAAGACGGCGAGGTCCATCCGGCCCAGCCGGTACTGCGGCTCGCTGCCCGCCGTCTCCTTGTCGCCGAGCTCGGTCGGCAGGAAGGGGTGGTAGCCGAGGATGACGGGGTTGGAGGCGGCCTCGATGTGCAGCAGCACCTCTTCTCCGCCGGACACCGGGGCCCCGATCCGCACCCACTGGTTGCGCGGGTGGAGGCCCTTCACCGGCGAGCCGTCCGGCCGGTAGACCAGGCCCTCGCACTGGAAGCCCGGCATGTCCTCGTCGAACCCCAGGTCGAGGACGGCCTCGACCGTTCGCCCCGCCCACTCGCGCGGCACGGTCCCGGACACGGTGAACCAGCTGGTACCCCATGGGGCGCCCCACTGCTGCCCCACCGCGATCGGGGAGCGTTCGGCGGCCAGCCCCTCGGCGACCGGCACGGGCTCGCCGGGCGCGTGCCACACACCCACCTCCAGCGGGACCGACCGCGGGTAGAGGGCGGGGCGGATGCGTTCGCCTAGGACCCGCCTGAGTCGGGCCTCGGTCACAGCGTGGTCGTTGTGCATGCCTGGGCTTCCTCTGCTCGAAAGGGGCTGGCCTACCAGCGGAACGTACGGCGGCCGGGTCGGAGGAGGAAACAACTCGTCCACGCCGCGCACGTCGATCCGCGTCGCCGCCTCCCCGGCCGTACGGCGCGGGATGGGGATGTCACAGGCATCGCCCCAGGTGCCGCCGAGGAACCGTGGCGCCCGCCGCCCGGCATGCCACGGCGGGCGGGGAAGGCCCCGCCCGCCGTGTGCTTCGCGGCACTAGTCGTCGTAGTGGCCGATCTCGACGTCCTCGAGGATGCCGAGTGCATCGGGGACCAGGACGGCCGCGGAGAAGTAGGCGCTCACCAGGTAGGAGATGATCGCTTTCTCGTTGATGCCCATGAACCGGACATTGAGACTGGGCTGGATCTCGTCGGGGATTCCCGTCTGGTGCAGCCCGACGACGCCGTGGTCCGCCTCACCCGTCCGCATCGCCAGGATGGAGCTGGTCCGGGTGTCGCTGATCGGAATCTTGTTGCAGGGCAGGAACGGGATGCCGCGCCAGGCTCGTACGGTCTGGCCGTGCACCTCCACGGTCTGCGGGTAGAGACCGCGCCGGTTGCACTCCCGGCCGAAGGCCGCGATCGTGCTCGGGTGGGCCAGGAGGAACTGGGTCTTGCGGCGCCGCGAGATCAGTTCGTCGAGGTCGTCGGGGGTGGGCGGGCCGTTGCGGGTGTGGATGCGCTGCTTGAGGTCGGCGTTGTGGAGGAGTCCGAATTCGCGGTTGTTGACCATTTCGTGTTCCTGGCGTTCGCGCAGGGCCTCGATGGTCAGGCGCAGTTGCTGCTCGACCTGGTTCATCGGTTCGTTGTAGAGGTCGGCGACGCGGCTGTGGACGCGCAGGACGGTCTGGGCGACGCTGAGTTCGTACTCGCGGGGGCTGAGTTCGTAGTCGACGAAGGTGCCGGGCAGGTCCGGCTCCCCGGAGTGGCCGGAGGCCAGATCGATGGCCGCCTCGCCGTGCTTGTTCTGCGGTGCCTGGGGCGCGGACCGGAATGCCTCCAGATGTGCCCGCAGAGCCTCCGAGCGGCCCGCGACTTGCTCGAAGGCCTGCTTGGGCAGCGCGAGGACGATGCAGGAGGTGGCCGCCCGTACGCTGAACTCCCAGTTCCCGTCCTCGTCGATGAGCAGGTTCTCTCCGACGTAGTCGCCGTCCGCGAGCACTCCGAGGACTGTGGGATCGCCGTACTTACCGGTGCCCACCTTGTTGCCCTTGCCATGCGCGATAAGGATGACCTCATCGGCCGGGCGGCCGGATTCCACAATGAGCTCGCCGGCGGCGACCTCACGTTGCACAAACCGGTCCGCGAGCGCGCCCAGCACCTGCTCGTCGTCGAAGGCACGCAACGGCGGCAGCTCACGCAGTTCCGCGGGGATGACCCGCACATCCGCACCAGTGGTGACGAACTCGACCCGCCCGTCGCCGAGGGTGTGGGTCAGCCGGCGGTTCACCCGGTACGTACCGGCGGTGACCTGCACCCACGGCAGCATGCGCAGCAGCCACCGTGAGGAGATCCCCTGCATCTGCGGGACGGATTTGGTGGTGGTCGCCAGATTCCGTGCCGCCGCGGTCGCCAGACTCTGCTGCGGCTGCTGTCCGTTCTCGGCGACGGTCGTTTCCACTGACGTGGTCATCGGAGCGCTTCACCCATTCCTTGTGCGATCTGTGCGACGGACGTTCCCAAGCCCCGTGGGGCTGCTGTCTGAGGCCTCTCAGTTGCCGATTTCGACGTCCTCGAGAATTCCGAGTGCGTCGGGCACGAGAACTGCCACGGAGAAATAGGCGCTCACCAGATACGAGATGATGGCCTTCTCGTTGATGCCCGTGAAACGTACGGACAAGCTGGGCTGGTATTCGTCGGGAATTCCGGTGCGGTGCAGTCCGATAACGCCCTGGTTCTCCTCTCCGGTGCGCATCACGAGGATGGAGCTGGTCCCGGAGTCGCTGACCGGGATCTTGCCGCAGGGGAAAATGGGCACGCCACGCCAGGCGGGGATGGAGTGCCCCTGTACATCGACGCGGTCCGGGTAGACGCCGCGCCGGTTGCACTCCCGGCCGATCGCCGCGATCGCCTTCGGGTGGGCGAGGATCAGCCCCGGGTCCTTCCAGACCGTGCTCAGCAGTCCGTCGAGGTCGTCGGGGGTGGGCGGGCCGTTGCGGGTGGCGATGCGCTGTCTGAGGTCGGCGTTGTGGAGGAGTCCGAATTCGCGGTTGTTGACCATTTCGTGTTCCTGGCGTTCGCGCAGGGCCTCGATGGTCAGGCGCAGCTGCTGCTCGACCTGGTTCATCGGTTCGTTGTAGAGGTCGGCGACGCGGCTGTGGACGCGCAGGACGGTCTGGGCGACGCTGAGTTCGTACTCGCGGGGGCTGATTTCGTAGTCGACGAAGGTGCCGGGCAGGTCCGGCTCCCCGGAGTGCCCCGCCGCCAGGTCGATGGCCGCCTCCCCGCCTTCGTCCACGCGCTGCCGCGGGACGGCGTTCGCACGCTCCACCCGGCTGCGCAGCGACTCCGAACGCTCCGCCACCTCCTCGAAGTCCTGCCGGCGCAGCGCCAGCACCGTGCAGGCCGTGACGGCCTTCAGGGTGTGGGACCACTCGGCGCCCGGCGCCGCAAGGGCCTCGGACCCGAAGTGGTCGCCACCCACCAGGACACCCACCGCGGAGTCGTTCTCGTACTTGCCGGGCGCCAGCTTGCTCGCCTTGCCGTGCGCGATCAGATAGAGGTGGTCGGCGGGCCGGCCGGCCTCGGCGATCACCTCCCCGGCCGCGTACCTGCGTTGCTCGAAGCGGCCCGCGAGCTCCTCGAGGACGGCGCCGTCCTCGAAGCCGCGCAGCAGCGGCAGCTCGCACAACTCCGGTGGGATGACGCGGACATCGGCCCCGGTGACGGCGAAGTCGATACGGCCGTCCCCCACGGTGTACGTCAGCCGGCGGTTCACCCGGTACGTACCACCGCCGACGTGCACCCAGGGCAGCAGGCGCAGCAGCCACCGGGAGGTGATGCCCTGCATCTGCGGTACGGACTTGGCCGTCGTCGCCAAATTGCGCGCGGCCGCCGTGGCCAGGCTCAGCTGTGGCTGACCGTCCTGTGTGGCAGAAGTCGGATCCACCGTGGTCATAATGGACGCCACCCAATCTCTGTATGGAGAAAGCTGTGGGGTGCGAATAACCCGATCACCCGCCTGGCGACGCTATCAGCGGGCGCCCGACCACTGGAATCGCTCAAAAGAGTGGGGTTGAACTGCGATTACTTGTGAAATGCGGGGCCATTATGCGCGGTTGCGTGGCCAAACCGCGCGCGGCCGCGCAACCGCGCATTTTCGGTGGTTAATTCCCCGCCGTGCGCCGGTGGTCAGAGCATCGGCTGTGCCGGACCAGGGCCGAGCGTGGTCGTGCCCGGCGCGGCCCGATGGCCCAGCCCCGTACGGTAGGCGTCCAGCGCCGCCTCGATCCGTCCCTCACGGCGCAGCAGATCGCCCAGCAGACGGCAGATGTCAGCCAGGTCCCCGGCCGCCCCCGAGTTCTCCAGCAGCGACAGCGCCTGGCAGTAGTGCCGCTCCGCGTCCTCGCGGGCCCCGTCCTCCTCGGCGATCAGACCGAGCAGCCGGTGCGCCCCCGCCGCATGGACGGCTCCGCGCTCCGGGCCCAGCCCGTTCCCGTCGCCAAGGGCGCCCAGCGTCCGTGCCAGAAGCTCCGCCGCTTCCTCCCGACGGCCACGCCGCCGCAGCACGTCCGCCAGCTCGACCTCCACCTGAGCGGTGAACAGCCAGGCCCGTTTGCAAGCCAGCATCTGCCGTGCCGTGCGCAACTCGCTCTCGGCGGTTGCCAGATCCCCGCCCTGCGCGTGTACATATCCGCGCATCCAGTGGCAGTGAGCCAGCTCGGTACGGATGTACAGCTGCCGGTACAGCTCCTGGGCCTTGGCGAGTGAGGCGTTGGCCTCCGCCGCCCGGCCTTCGGCGATCATGGCGCGGGCCACGCCGCGGTGGAGCCGGGCCACCAGCGCGGGGTCGCTGACCTCCGGGGCAAGGGCCAGGGCGAGTTCGGCGCTCTGCGCGGCCCGGGCGTAGGCGCCCATGTCCATGTACGGCGCGATGGCGGCGCTGTGCAGCAGCACCAGGGCGTCAGGGTCGTGCAGTCCGCTGCTGTTCAGCTCGTTCATGGCCGACTCCAGCAGGTAGCAGGAGTAGCGCAGTTCGCCGGCGAGCAGGTGGGCGACGGCTCGGCCGCGTACCGCCGGGACCCGGCGCGGCAGCGGCTGCCCGGCGAGCAGCCGCTCCGCCGTCTCGAAGCACTCGCGGGCCTCGGTCAGATCGCCCAGGTCGAGCAAACAGTCGCCGAGGGCGAGCAGCACATCGGCCTGCTCGTCGGTGAAGGCGTGCTCCTCGGCGGTGGCGAGCAGCTCCCGCAGATGTGCCGCGGCCTCCTCCGCGTCCCCGGCGCCGAGGCGCTGACGGGCGTCGGTGAGCCGCGACCGAAGCTCGGTGGCGAGATGAGAGGGGCGGCCGGTGGCCAGTTCGTCCTCGCTGACGCCGAGCCGCCCGGCGAGGTGGCGCAGTGCCGCTTCGGACGGCCGTACCTTCCCGGACTCGAGGGTCGAGATGTAGGCGGCGGTGTACTCGGGCTCCGCCAACTGGCGCTGTGTCAGCCCACGCTGAGTGCGGAGCCGCTGGACACGCCGGCCGATGCCGGGGTCCACGGCGCGCTCGGCGGCCCTGCTGCTCGCCATCGACCACACCTCTCCCCGTTCGGCTTGATCGGTGCGTTAAGGCTAGTTAGTGGGCGAGTTGATTTCCATGGGAGGCAATGAACCGGCGAAGCATGTGCGGCGCACGCGCTGCGCAACGGGGCGCATGCGACACGGGGAGCGCCCACTGACCGTCCCCGGCGGGCGGCGGTCTGCAGGACAGCCGACCGGGCTTACGCCGGGAGTCCCCGCTGACCGGCCGTGTGCCCTTCCGATGGGCCAACCGACCGCTTAGTATGTCAGGGCGCGCGGATCCCGCCGCGCCCTGTCGACGGTTCCTGGAGGCCCTCGGATGAAGGCATGGCGAGTGCACGAGAACGGTGAGCCCCGCGAGGCCATGCGCCTCGACGAGGTTCCCGAGCCCCAGGCCGGGCCGGGGCAGCTACTGCTGCGGGTGCGCGCCACGAACGTCAACTTCCCCGACGCGCTGCTGTGCCGCGGCCACTACCAGATCCGGCCCCCGCTGCCCTTCACCCCGGGCGTGGAGGTGTGCGCCGAGGTGGTGGCCGTCGGGGAGGGGGCGCGCGGCGAGGTCGGCGCGCGGGTGCTCGCCCAGCCCCAGCTGCCGGCGGGAGGCTTCGCGGAGGTCGTCCTCGCCGACGCCGAGTCCGTACTCCCCGCGCCGGAGGCGCTCGACGACGCCGAGGCGGCCGCGCTGCACATCGGCTACCAGACGGGCTGGTTCGGGCTGCACCGCCGCGCGGGCCTCCAGCCGGGGGAGACCCTGCTGGTGCACGCCGCCGCGGGCGGCGTCGGCAGCGCGGCCGTCCAGCTCGGCAAGGCAGCGGGCGCCACGGTCATCGGCGTGGTCGGTGGCCCGGACAAGGCGGCGGTCGCCCGGGAGCTCGGGTGCGACCTGGTCGTCGACCGGCGCAGCGACGACATCGTGGCCGCGGTGAAGGACGCGACCGGCGGCCGGGGCGCCGACGTGGTCTACGACCCGGTCGGTGGCGACGCGTACGCCAAGTCCGTCAAGTGCATCGCCTTCGAGGGCCGGATCCTCGTCGTCGGCTTCGCCGGCGGCTCCATCCCCACCCCCGGCCTCAACCACGCGCTGGTGAAGAACTACTCGATCGTCGGCCTCCACTGGGGCCTGTACAACACCCATGACCCGGCCGCCATCCGCACCTGCCACGAGGAGCTGACCAAGCTCGCCGCCCAGGGTGCGATCAAGCCCCTGGTCAGTGAGCGGGTGCCGTTCGACGCGGCGGCCGACGCCGTGCAGCGCGTGGCCGACGGCATCACCACCGGCCGCATCGTCGTCGTGCCCGACGCCCCCGCGAAGGAGAGCTGATGACCGCCGTCGACGCCGACGAGCTGCGCCGCCGCGTCCGCGCCCTGCTCGCCGACCACGACCCCGCCACCACCGAGCGCGCCGCGTTCCTGGAGGCCCGCTTCGATGCCGGACTGGCCTGGGTGCACTACCCGGTCGGGCTCGGCGGGCTCGACGCGCCCCGCGCTCTTCAGAGCGTGGTCGACGCCGAACTCGAGGCCGCGGGCGCGCCGGACAACAACCCCCGCAAGATCGGCATCGGCCTGGGCATGGCCGCGCCCACCGTCCTCAGGTACGGCACCAAGGAGCAGCGGCGGCGCTTCCTGCGGCCGCTGTGGCTGGGCGAGGAGGTGTGGTGCCAGCTGTTCAGCGAGCCGGGAGCCGGCTCCGACCTCGCCGCGCTCGCCACCCGCGCCGTACGGGACGGCGACAGCTGGGTCGTCGACGGCCAGAAGGTGTGGACGTCCAACGCCCACAGCGCCCGCTGGGCGATCCTGATCGCCCGCACCGACCCCGAAGTGCCCAAGCACCGAGGCATCACCTACTTCGTCTGCGACATGACCGACCCCGGGGTCGAGGTGCGCCCGCTGCGCCAGATCACCGGCGAGGCCGAGTTCAACGAGGTCTTCCTCACCGGCGTCCGCATCCCCGACAGCCACCGGCTGGGCGAGGTCGGCGACGGCTGGCGGGTCGCCCAGACCACCTTGATGAACGAGCGGGTCGCCATCGGCGGCGGCCGCCTGCCCCGCGAAGGCGGCATGATCGGGCGCGTCGCCGACACCTGGCGCGAGCGCCCCGAGCTGCGCACTCACGACCTGCACCAGCGGCTGGTGCAGCTGTGGGCAGAGGCCGAGGCGTCACGCCTGGCCGGAGAGCGGCTGCGGCAGCAGCTCGCTGTCGGCCAGCCCGGCCACGAGGGCTCGGCGATGAAGCTCGCCTTCGCCCGTCTCAACCAGGAGATCAGCGGCCTGGAGGTCGAACTCCTCGGCGAACAGGGCCTGGAGTACGAGTACTGGACGATGACCCGGCCCGACATCGTCGACTTCATCGGGCGCGACGCCGGTTACCGCTATCTGCGCTCCAAGGGCAACTCCATCGAGGGCGGCACCTCCGAGGTCCTGCTCAACATCGTCGCCGAACGCGTCCTCGGGCTTCCGCCGGAGCCGCGCACCGACAAGGACATCCCCTGGAAGGAGCTGGCCCGATGAGCGGAGAAGCGCTGGCGTCCGGACCGGATCTGCTCTACTCGGAGGCCGAGGAGGACCTGCGCGCAGCCGTGCGCTCCCTGCTCGCCGACCGCTGCGACGCGGCTTCCGTGCTCGCACGGATCGAGACGGACCAGCCGTACGACCCCGCCCTGTGGCAGGCCCTCGGCGCCGACATGGGCACCGCCGGGCTGCTGGTTCCCGAGAAGCTCGGCGGTCAGGGCGCTACGGCACGCGAGGCGGCGGTCGTTCTGGAGGAGCTCGGGCGCAGCGTCGCCCCGGCGCCGTATCTCACCAGCGCGGTGCTCGCTGTCGAAGCGCTGCTCGGCTGCGACACCGAGGACGGCGAGGTCGCCACGCTGCTGGGCGCGCTCGCCTCGGGCCGCACCGTCGGCACCCTCGCGCTGCCGCTGTCGACCGCGCCCGGTGCGGGGGCGGCAACCTCCGTACGGGCGACTGCCGATGGCGTGCTCGACGGGCGGATCGGCAGCGTCGCGGATGCCGCGGCCGCCGATGTGCTGCTGGTCCCCGCCCAGGCGCCCGACGGGCTCGGCCTGTACGCGGTGGAGACGGCGGCGGAGGGGGTCGCAGTCTCCCCGCTGGTGCCCTTCGACCTGACCCGTCCGATCGCCGGTGTATCGCTCGACAGCGCGCGGGGCCGCCGCCTGGCCTGGCCGGAAACGTCCCCTGGCCTGCGGTATGGGGGGCCCCAATCCGCGCTCGACCGGGCGCTGCTGATGGGCGCCGGGCTGCTGGCCTCCGAGCAATTGGGCCTGGCCGAGTGGTGTCTGACCGAGACGGTCCGCTACACCGGGGAACGCCGCCAGTTCAACCGCCCTGTCGGATCCTTCCAGGCTCTCAAGCACCGCCTGGCCCGGCTGTGGCTCGAACTTGTCTCGGCCCGCGCGGCGGCTCGCTACGCAGCCGACACCCTCGCGACCGGGAGCCCGGACGCCCCGGTGGCGGTCGCCGTCGCGCAGTCGTCGTGCGCGCGGGCCGCGGTGCATGCGGCGGAGGAATGCGTGCAGTTGCACGGCGGAATAGGAATGACCTGGGAGCACCCCGCCCATCTCTACCTCAAGCGGGCCAAGAGCGATGAGATCGCCCTCGGCACCCCGGGCCGGCACCGGGCCGCGCTCGCCACTCTGGTCGACCTGCCCGCGCCGACGGTGTGAGACGCCCGGCGGGGCCGAGGCGCGAGCGTCGCGCCTCGGCCCCGCCGGCCACCGCATCGTCCAGACCGTGCACGCGCACCGCCAGCGCGCCCGCTTCTGGGCGACACCCGACGCGCCGGGCGCGGCCCGCGACGCCGTCTGGCGTGAACCCCTCGCCGCCGATGTCGATCACCTCAACACCGATGAGCTCGCAGGACTCGGGGAATTCCTCACCACGAACGACCGGCAGGAGTCGTAACCAAGAGTCAACACCCATTCGGAGGACGCCCGGACGGCGGGTGCGGAGTGCGCGATGCGCCACACTTTGGGCCGAACTGCGCTCCGCCCCTGCGGCCAAGGAGGTACGCACATGGCCATCTCTATCTCAGCGGTCCTCTTGCTCCTGATGCTGACCGTTGTCTTCATGCGCAGCGGAACCCTGAAGTTCTCGCATGCCCTGGTCTGCGTCCTGCTGGGCTTCTGTCTCGCCAGTACGAGCATCGCGCCGACCCTCTCGAGCGGGCTGTGGGCGACGGCCGACGTCGTCAGCAGCGTCCGGCCATGATCAGGGGCACAGCGTCTGCGTGACATCCCCCAGCCGGGTCAACTCTCGCCGGACAGCAGCCGGGAGCGGATCAGGAAGCGTACGCCCTCCGGCGCTTCCAGCGAGAAGCCGCTGCCCCGCCCCGGCACCACGTCGACGATGAGCCGGGTATGGCTCCAGCGTTCGAACTGGCTCGCCGACATCCAGAACGGGACCGGCTCCGCCACCCCGTCGACGGCCAGCTCCGCGAGCAGTACGTCCGAGCCGCCGGTGCGGAACTCGCCATCGGGGTAGCACATGGGCGCGCTGCCGTCGCAGCAGCCGCCGGACTGGTGGAACATCAGCGGACCGTGGGACGTCCGGAGCCGACGCACCAGAGCGGCGGCTTCGGGCGTGAGCTCCACGCGCGCGGGTGGCTCGTTGTCGGTCATGGTCCCGCCCGGAAGAACCGGGGTTTCTTCGGGGAGTAGCCGACCATCAAGTTCTTCGTCAGCTGTTGGTTCGCGCATCGTCACTCCTCTGACCTGCACCGAGGGCCGAGACCTTTGGGGAGGCTGTCCTCGGGCCAGGAAAGCAGACCGCCCGTTGCAAGTGTGTTGCAGCCGCGAGTCGGCCAATTACTGCCGATATACCACCGCTCTCCTCGCATCCTGCATCGTGCCCGACACACACGTCCACGGCGCCTCATGCGGAGGGCCATCGATGTCTGGAAACGCAGCAAGCGACCCGCTCGTCGGCCGCCCCCACCCCAATGACCCCGGCGTACGGAGCCGACATGACATCACTTGACTTCCCCCGCCCGCACGCAGCGCGCCTCTCCTCCGCATGCATCGACGGGGAGGTTCTGGGTCCCTGGGAGGCCGTGAGGTCCGCCGGCAGCGACGGCCACGAAGCGGAGTTGCGCAGAACCGTCGACGGTGATGCCGGGATGGCGAGCGTCCGGAACCTTCACTGTGCCGACTGCGACCTGGCCTTCGACCGGCATCTGCACCTCCATCTGCCCCCGGCGCCGACCGAGGTGAGCAAGGTGCGCCGGGCAGTACGTGCGGTCCTGTCCGCCTGGGGCTGCCCGCCCTGTGCCATCGACGACAGTGTGCTCCTCGCCAGCGAGCTGGTCGGAAACGCGGTCAAGTACGGGTCTGACGCTTTAATCACGGTGAACCTGCTGCAAGTCGGTGACCGGCTGCTTCTGGAGGTCAGCGACGCGTCCTCCGTACGTCCCGCGGTCCAGCAGGCCGATTCCGAGGACGAGCAGGGCCGCGGGATGTACCTCGTCCAGGCGATCGCATCGGCGTGGGGTTCGCGTTGGGACTCCTGCAGTGGCAAGACCACGTGGTGCACTCTCGCTCTCGACGGCAGCGGCGACGCGACCCCACCCCGGTGACCCTCGGCGGCCCGGCCGGGGTATGCCTGTGCGCGGGCCGGGGAGGTGTGCCCCGTTGCCGGTCACGGACGTGCTGGACAGCAGACCCGATCGAGCCCCGGCCGATGAGCGCTCTTACCGCCGGTATACCGCTGCTCTCCCTGCCACCTGCACGGTGAACGGGCAATCGCCGCCTCCGTAGGCGATCCCGAGGGAGGACAAGTGAACGGCGTCACGAACGACAGGGACCAGAGCGTGCCTGCGACACGGCAGGGGGGCCTCTACCGGTGGGACATCCACCAGGTCTCCAACAGCAGGCACCAGCAGGGGCCATGCGGCACCTGCACGACTGAGGACAGCGCACGCGCGTGCATCGAGGCGGCCCTGTCCGCCGCCGTCGGTCCGGGGGTGTACGCCTGGGGGCTGCTCAGCCGAATACCCGCGGGACTGAAGGACCTCACGCCGTCGTCGCCCCGTACCCCCATCGCATGGGCCGCACCCGGGCCGGACGGAACGGTCGCCTGGCTGCCTCATGCCGGCCGGCCGCTCATCGCGGAGGAGCCCAGCGAGACGCCGGCGGCGTCCCCCGGCGAGAGCATCTCGTCGTTGCTCGCCCGTTTCGGCGGCGAGGTACAGCGGTACCGGCTGATAGCCGGTCTCACCCAGGGGGAGCTCGCCGAGCGGGCGCATTGCACCAAGGCGATGGTCCAGTGCATAGAGAACGCCGAGCAGATGCCGCCGCGCGTCTTCGCTCAACAGGTCGACCGGCTTCTCGGCACCGACGGGGCATTGGTGGAACTCTGGCCGTCGCTCATCCGGTCCGCGTACCCGGACTGGTTCTGGCAGGTCATAGAGCTCGAGCAACAGGCCAACTTCATCCAGGAGTTTGAGACCGTGGCCGTCCCCGGCCTGCTGCAGACAGAGGCCTATGCGCGCGCCATCTTCACCGCGGCCCACCCGGTGGCCTCGAAACTGCAGATCGAGCAGTTCGTAGCCGCCCGGATCGACCGGCAGCGCCTCCTCACCAGACGTGAACCACCCCAGATCATGATCACGCTGGATGAAGGAGTACTGCGCCGCCGCATCGGCGGGAACGGCATCATGAGCGAGCAGCTGGGGCATTTGCTGCAGACCGCTGACCTGCCCAAAGTGCACCTCCAAGTGCTCCCTTTCAATGTCAGGGAACACCCCGGGGGCATGACTCCATTCCGCCTCATGGGATTCCGGGAGGGCCCTGACGTCCTCTATGGGGAGACGTTCATCGGCGGCCAGACGACCAACGACGCCAGTCAGCTCCAACAGCACAAGCTGGCCTTCAACCTCATCCAGTCCAAAGCACTCTCCCGAGACGACTCTCGCGTTTTCATACGCGATTTGAAAGAGGAAACAGATCGTGAATCCGACTGAACTTCCGTGGCGGAAGAGCAGCTACAGCATGGGAAACGGCGGCAATTGCGTCGAGGTCGCGGAGGCCGAGAGCTTTATCCATGTGCGGGACAGCAAGGATCCCGACGGGCCGGCGCTCAGGTTCGATCGCGAGCAGTGGCAACTCTTCGTCAAAGCCCTCAAAGGCGACTGCTGAGCTTTCTCATCGGGTCGAGCTCGTGCGTCCCGTACGAGTTCCGCCCCGGCGTGGAAGCCCTGAGGAAGCCGGTGGGAAGGGCCGGGTGGCGGCGGATGCGTCCGAAACCACCGGTCCTGATACCCGGCCCGCCAGGGCGACTTCGAGGAGGTGACACCTCCGCCACGACAGGCCTAGACTCGGCCCCCCGCTGCGGCCAATTCCCGTGCCGCCAGGCGGATTTCGAGGAGGATGCATGGGTGAAGTCGGTGGGCATGCGGTGGTTATCGGCGGCTCGATGGCAGGACTTGTCGCAGCGCGTGTACTGAGCAGCAGTTTCGCCCGGGTGACGGTTGTGGACCGGGATGCCCTCCCCGAGGACCCGCAGGACCGACGCGGGGTGCCTCAGGGCGGCCACGTGCACGCATTGCTCACCAGCGGACAGCGGAAACTGGAAGAGCTGTTTCCCGGTCTCACCCAGGAGCTGGTCGAGGGTGGTGCGGTGCCTTTCGATCCCGGTTCGGACCTGCTATTCCACCAAATGGGAGCCCACCGGGCCCGTTTTTCCAGCGGCATGCTGGGGATCAGTCTCAGCCGCGCCTTTCTGGAGCACACGATACGGAAGCGGGTGGCCGCGCCGCCGGGTGTGGACGTCCGCGACCGGCTGGCGGTCTGCGGCCTGACCGGCGCCGCAGGCAGAGTGACCGGGGTCGAACTGGACGGCGGCGAGGAGCTGGCCGCCGACCTGGTCGTGGACGCCACGGGCAGCAGCGGCGAGCGGACGGACCGGTGGCTGCGGACGTTCGGCTGCCAGACCCCCGAGATGGTCACCGTCAAGATCGATGTCGGGTACACCACCCGGCTGCTGCGGCGCCGGCCCGAGGACCGGCTGCTCGACGACGGACTGCTCTACCTGATGGCCACCGTCCCGCCGCACGACAAGCGGGCAGCCGCCGCCTTCCCCATAGAGGGCGACCGATGGGTGGTCACCCTGGCCGGCTGGCACCGGGCTCACGCACCCGTCGACCCCGAAGGTTTCGCCAAGTTCGCCGCCGAGCTGCCGACCCCGCACATCGCCGAAATCATGGCCCGCGCGAAGCCGGTGAGCGACGAGGATGCCTGCAAGTTCACCTATCCGCAGGCCCGCCGGCGCTACTTCGAGCGGCTGCGGCAGCCCCCGGCGGGCTATGTGGCCCTCGGTGACGCCGTGTGCAGCTTCAATCCGCTGTACGGGCAGGGCATGAGCGTCGCCGTTCTGGAGGCGGTCGAGCTCGGCCGCTGCCTGGACCGGTTCGGCACCGCGTCCTCGGCGATGGCCCGCGCGTACTACCGCGCGGTCGCCAAGGTGATCGCCGCTCCGTGGCAGCTGGCGACGGGTGGCGACTTCATGTATCCGGAGACCGTGGGGCCCAAGCCGCCGGGTGTCGACCTGATCAACCGTTATGTACGCCAGGTGATGCTGGCCAGCCATGTCTCAACGGATGTCCACCGCGTCATGCTCGACCTGCAGAATCTGCTGGCCCCGCCGAGCGCGATCCTGCGGCCCGCCACGGTCGTGCGATCGCTGCTGGCCGCCCGCCGGTCACCGGCCCGGCAGTAGCGCCGATCGGCCGAAGGAGTGGTGCCTGGGAGACCGGGAGCCGCTCTTTGTTTCGGAGCCGGGTTGATCGCACGTGCCTGCGACCGGCTCGCCGGCCGCACACGCACAACCGCTATGGCCGCGGCCGCCGTTGGTGCACCCCCATGAAAGCGAAGTAGCTTGCTATCCAGCGGAGTCCGGCCCGAGAATGTCCGGATCGCCGCGCTCCGCGTTCTCGTCGCCCCGGGAGGGACACATGACGGTCGGCCAGGTCCGGTCAGCCGGCCCTCGCCCGCATCCGATCCCGCAACGCGCTTGCACCACGCCTTCCCTGTCCGGGTGACGACTTACGGAGCATGGCATGCGGTATCGGGTCCTTGGGCCGCTCGGGCTGTGGCGCGGCGGCGAGCAGATCCCACTCGCCCCGGCGAAGTGGCGGATGCTGCTGGCGGTGCTGCTGTGCGACGCCAACCAGGTGGTCTCCACTGACAGGCTGGTCGCGGAACTGTGGGGCACCCGGCCCCCGCAAAGCGTGAGCAAGCTCCTGCAAGGCTATGTCTCTCGGGTGCGGCGCGCGCTGGGCGACGAGTCAGGCCGGCTGCTGGTCACTCACGTACACGGTTACCGGGCCCATGGCTACCGGCTGGTCGTCGGACCGGACGAGGTCGACGCGCACAGGTTCGTCGAACTGATCAAGCGGGGCGGGCAGGGACTCGACCGGGGTTCGGCCGAGACTGCCGCTGCCCGGCTCGGCGAAGCGATGGACCTGTGGCGCGGCAGCCCCTTCGCGGACGTGCCGCCGACGCCGGCCGTAGAGGCCGAGACAACGCGCCTGGCGGCATGCCACACACAAGCGCGGGAACTGCTCATCGAAGCGCGGCTGAGGCTCGGCCGCCATGAGGCGGTGCTGGACGAGCTCGAGGCGCTGGTGGCCGAGCATCCACTCCGGGAGGGCCTGCGGGGTCAGTTGATGCTGGCGCTGTACCGAGGCAATCGGCAGGCCGAGGCGCTGGCCGCCTATCGGGACCTGCGTAACCATCTGGCCGAGGAACTGGGAATCGAGCCGGGCCCGCCGCTACAGGAGCTCCATCAGCAGATCCTCACCGCCGACACCTCACTGCTCCTTGAACCCGAGCCTCCCGCCGACCGCCCGGAGATCACGGTACGGATGCCGTCCGTGGTGCCGAGGGAGCTTCCCCACATCAGCACCGCCTTCGTCGGCCGCACCAGCGAAAGCTCAGTGCTGCACAGGCTGCTGGAGCGCAGTGGCGAGGGGCAGGTGACGATCGCCGCGATCGACGGCACCAGCGGGGTAGGCAAGTCGGCCCTGGCCATCCACACCGCCCACCAGGTCGCCGACCGGTTCCCGGACGGCCAGTTCTACGTCGATCTGCACGGATCCACCGCCGGGCTGACGCCCCTGGAACCGGCTGAGGTGCTCGAGCGCTTCCTCAACACACTCGGGATTCCGGATGTCGCCGTACCAGCCGGCACCGACGAGGCAGCGGCCAAATTCCGTTCACTGGTCGCCGACCGCCGCATGCTGGTGGTGCTCGACAATGCCGCCGGTGTGGAGCAGGTACGCCCCCTGCTGCCCGCCGGGCCGGGCTGCGCCGTACTGATCACCAGCCGGGAGATGCTCACCACCCTGGAGGGCGCCACCCACCTCCACCTCGGCGTGATGTTTCACGACCAGGCGACAGCCCTGCTGGAGCGGCTCGTCGGTCCGGAGCGGGTCGCGGCCGCCCCCGAGGCGGCGGACGCGATCATCCGGATGTGCGGCGGTCTTCCTCTCGCCCTGCGGCTCGTCGGGGCCCGGCTGGCAGCCCGCCCCAGTTGGTCCCTGGGCGCCTTCGTCCAGCGGCTGACCGACGCCCAGAGCCGCCTCGACGAGATCCGCGTCGGCGATGTATCGGTACGCGCGAGCTTCCATGCGAGCTACGACGCCCTCTGCCAGAGCGGGAACTCCGTCGACCAGGCCGCCGCACGGGCCTTCCGTCTCTTAGGGGTGGTACCGGGGTCGAGCATGAGCCTGCCGGCCGCGGCCGCGCTGCTCGGCGTGGAGAAGTGGGCGGCCGAGGACGCACTCGAGCGGCTGGTGGATGCGCATCTGCTGTACAGCCCTGCCCCTTCCCGCTATCAGATGCACGACCTGCTGCGCCTCTTCGCGCGCGAGCAGGTGCGTGCCGAGGAACCGGCGAGGGAGCGCGAACGGGCCTTCGAGCGCATACTGCGCTTCTATCTCGCCACGGCACAGCAGGCCGTGGCATTCCTCGACGTTCCGCCGCAGCCGACCCGGCCCGCGGATGACCCCTCGTACGCCGACGGCGCCACCACGCCCGCCGGCCGGGCGAAGACGATCAGAAGCGGCCGTGAGGCCGAATCATGGCTGGAAACCGAGCGCGCGAACCTGATGGCCGCCATCACCCACGCCGCCACGCAATCCGACACCACGGCGCGCCTTGCGGTGCGGCTGACGCGGCCGCTGCAGTGGTACCTCTACCCGCACGCCCGTGCCCGGGAGTTGCGGACGCTGGCCGAGCTGGCCATCCACACCGCTCGGCGCCTGGGAGACCGGGAGAGCGAGGCGTGGGGCCTGGACCACCTGTCCGCGGTGTACTGGCTGCACGGTCGGTACGACGAGATGCGGAAGTGCCTCGAGTCTGCGCTCGCCATCTGGAGCGAGATCGGCCACCGCGACGGAGAGCTGCGTTCTCTGTGCAACCTCGCGGACGCGCTGGCCGAACGGGAGCTGTACGAGGAGGCCGTCGCCGTGCAGACGCGGCAGCTCACTCTCGCCCGCGAGGCAGGCGACCGCCTGGCCCTGGTGACCTGCCTGGGCAGCCTCGGGCGTGCGTACCGCGGCCTGGGGCGCGCCGAAGACGCCCTGGCGTGCTTGGAGGAGAGCTTCGAGCACGCGCGGGAAACCAGCGACGCGGTCCTGCAGGGTTTCGCGCTCCGCGAGATCAGCCTGGTCTGCATCGACCAGGGCAGGATCCAGGAGGCACAGGAGTACCTCGGGCGCGCCGGCGCCGTTGTCGGAGACAGCCCCACGGCGTACGTGAGTTGGCGCGGGCACGCGTGGAGCGCGTTCTTCCCCGCCTGCCTGAGCCCGCTGATCGAGCCGGAAACCCTGAACGCGCCACCTTGACGATCTCTCAGGTAGCCTGGGGGCGCAGTGAGTTCGGTCCACCGGTTCTACCGCCGCTATACCGGTCGTACGCACAGTGGTAACACCGTTGCCGGCCGCGAAACCCCCGGGAGGTCCCACCGCGCGCTTCGGTTCGGGAACTTCCGGCAGGCCCCGCCCTCCTCTACGGTCAGGCGCGGCTCACCTCGAAATCAACATTCCAGGACTGGGCAGGCCTTTATGGAAGTCATTCCGGAATCGGACGAGCAAATCCTCCGGATCACCCGGATGGTCGATCCCCCCGGCCTTCGACTGGAGGGGGAACTCGACGCGACGCGGCACAGCGACGTCACCGAGGCGCTGTCCTCACTGGTGGCCGAGAGCAGTGAAGTGCGGCTCGACCTGGCCAGGTTGAGCTTCATCGACCTCGGCGCTCTCAGTGTGCTGACGGGCTTCGTGGTACGCCGCGACAACGGAGTGCGGCTCGTCCTGGACAATCTGTCGCCCGATGTGGAAAACCTCATCGAGACAGTGGGTTGGGAACGTCTGCCCGGGCTCGTCCAGGGGCGGAAGGGGATGTCATGACGACCGGGGCACATGCGGACCTGCCCGTGGAAGACGGCCAGAAGAAGCAGTATGCGCTCGAGCACCAGGCGCTTCTGTACCGCGGCGAGCCGGAGTTCCTCGCTGCCGCCCTTCCACACCTGCGCGCGGGCGTCGACGCCGGCGATGCCACGTTCGCGGTCGCACCCGGCAGGGAGGCCGAGGTACTGCGCGACTCGCTCGGACAGGACGCCTCCGCCGTACAGTTCATGGAGCCGTCGGAGCTCTACAAGAACCCCGTCCGGGCCATGGCCGCCTTCACCGCCGTCGCCAAGACGCTCGGCCCACGCCCGGCATGGGTGCTGATAGCGGACGACTGGTCGACGAAACCGGATGTGGCCGAGTGGTTGCGCTACGACTCGATCGTCAACCTGGCCTTCGCCGGCATGGAATTCCGGGGATTCTGCTGTTACAACGCCGAGAACCTGTCGCCTGAGGCCATCGCGATGGTGCGGCAGACCCACCCGAAGATCTACGAGGGCGGGGCACTGCGAGAAAACCCGGACTACCGGGACCCCGAGTCCTTCGTCGCCGGCATCGACCGGCAGCCCATGCCGCCCTCCCCGCACTCCGCCGCCTCGATGCAGATCCGGCCCACCGACCTGCACGCCGTGCGGGCCTTCGTCGCCGAGCAGGCGAAGCGCTGCGGGGTGGCAGGCGACGCGCTGCACAACCTGCTCGTCGCCGTGACCGAGGTGGCCACCAACGCCATCCGCCACGGCAGCTCGCCGGTGACGCTGCGCGCATGGCCCGACGACGGGCTGATCTGCGAGATCACCGACTCCGGCCACTGGCAGCCCGAGGAGTTGCTCACTTGGGCACCGCCGGAATCCGCCCTGGAAGCCGGATTCGGACTCTGGGGAGTCGGAATGCTGTGCGACATCGTGCGCGTCCGGACCGGGGCGGTGGGTACCACCGTACGCCTGAGGACCTGCGCCTGACGGACGTGTATACGTTGTCCGGACACCGTGCCGCGCACCGTCCCCGCGATGGCGCGCGGCAGTCACGTTGACGACGGCAAGGGCCCTCTGACCGGCATCACTGCGTGTCAGAGGGCCTACGGCCACCCCTAGAAGAAGCAGAGCCCTTCGGGGAGTAGCTGACCAGCAGGTTCTTCGTCTCATGGTGGTACGTCATACGTTCGTGGCATCGGGGGACGTGGGGGGCCGACTCCGCGGATCAGATCGGCGGCCTTCTCCGCGATCAAGATCGTCGGTGCGTTGGTGTTGCCGCGGACGACCGTCGGCATACAGAGGCGTCGACCACCCGGAGTCCGGTCACCTCGTGCACCCGCAACTCGGGGTCAACCACTGGCCCAATGGCGCATGTTCCCGCGGGTGGTAAAGCGTCTGCAGGTCGTGCTGCGCGAAGTCCAGGAGGTCGGCGTCGCTGTCGGAGTGCGGCACGCGGTAGTCGGGCCGGCGGTGCGCCCCACACACCCTCCACCCGGGCGGCCCTCGTTGCCGACGAGGGCCGTCAGAGTGGGTCGAGGCGGGCCTTGAGCAGGCAAAACTCGTTGCCTTCGGGATCGGCGAGGACGTGCCAGGGCTCCTCGCCGGTCTGGCCGATGTCGGCCGGACGCGCCCCGAGCTTCAGGAGGCGCTCGAGCTCGGCGTCCTGATCGCGGTCGGTGGCGTTGACGTCGATGTGCAGCCGGGCTTTGCCGCTCTCCGGCTCGTCCCTGCGGCTGAGGATGATCGTCGGCTGCGGGCCGCCGAACCCTTCGCGCGGCCCAATCTCGATGCAGCCCTCCTCGCGATCGAGCACGATGAAGTCCAGGACCTCACACCAGAACCGCGCCAGCACCTCGGGGTCGCGGCAACCGAGCACCAGCTCACTGATACGGCATGCCATTGACGAAACCTACTCTCAGCGTGGGAACTGCCGGGGTGGCCGCGGGCGGATCTCATGGGCTCCCTGCAGTGAGGACACCCTCGCGACCGTACCGGGTGGGGCGAGCAGGGGCGAGGAGATTTCAGTCCCTCGCCTGGCCGGGCCGCCAGGCGAGGGCCGTAGGTTGCGCAGTAGGGCAGCTGACTTTGAGACACGCCCTAACTGACGGGCTGCGGACGGCGCCTGCCGGGCACCGGCCGGACTGTGTCTGTGGGACGGCTCTGCTCTCGCAGCTGCTGGTTCTCGACCTCAAGGACGTGGACGACACGCGCGAACTGTTTCGCTGCTTCTCGCAGCTTGCGCCGCTCCTCCTGAAGCTCGCGAGTCGGGGTCGTCGATGGCTTCCAACTCGACACTTGCGGCGGCGGCCAGGTACTGGGTGGTGGCGATCCGCTCGACCATCGGCTCCAGGCGCCCGGCGCGAGAGGTCGACCACGCGGAGAGGGCGGAGTTGACCACACCGATGGCGCGTGCTGCTGCAGCTGGTCGGGATGGATCCACCGTGGGGCGCGGACCTCCCGGCGGGGCAGAGCATCCAGGTTCTCTCCCGCTGCTACGCCAAGTTCCTCGCCGAGGCGCGTCATCACGCGAACCGTCTCATCGAGGACTCCGTGCGGCGGGGGGACGAGCGCGAGGACGCTGCAGAGGGCGCGTTAGCCCGGGCTTGGCCCGGAAATGCCCCGGAACAGCTGGTCAGAGGTGGGACATGGGCGAAATGAATCGGGAGTAAGGCCGAATTTCGCTTCGCGGCCTCGGGTGACCCTGATAGGGGCGCCTGCCGGGCATCTGCCCTGGTCAGGCGCCCTTATCCTGCGTCTAGAAGAAGCCCAGCTTCTTCGGCGAGTACGACACCAGGAGGTTCTTCGTCTGCTGGTAGTGATCCAGCATCATCTTGTGGGTCTCCCGCCCGATGCCGGACTGCTTGTAGCCGCCGAAGGCCGCGTGCGCCGGATAGGCGTGGTAGCAGTTGGTCCACACACGGCCCGCCTGGATGGTCCGGCCGGCGCGGTAAGCGGTGCTGATGTCGCGGGTCCACACCCCGGCACCCAGGCCGTACAGCGTGTCGTTGGCGATCTCCATCGCGTCGGAGAAGTCGGCGAAGGAGGTCACCGACACCACCGGGCCGAAGATCTCCTCCTGGAAGACCCGCATGTGGTTGCCGCCCTCGAAGATCGTCGGCTGGACGTAGTAGCCGCCTGCCAGCTCGCCGCCGTGCTCGAGGCGCTGCCCGCCGGTGAGGACCTTGGCGCCCTCCTGCTGGCCGATGTCCAGATACGAAAGGATCTTCTGCAGCTGGTCGTTGGAGGCCTGGGCGCCGATCATCGTGTCGGTGTCCAGCGGGTGGCCCGGCACGATCGTCTCGGTACGGGCCACGGCCGCCTCCAGGAACTCCTGGTAGTGGCCCTGCTGGATGAGCGCACGCGAAGGACAGGTGCACACCTCGCCCTGGTTGAGGGCGAACATCGTGAACCCTTCGAGGGCCTTGTCGCGGAACTCGTCGTCCGCCGCCGACACGTCGTCGAAGAAGATGTTCGGGCTCTTGCCGCCGAGTTCGAGCGTGACCGGCTTGATGTTCTCGCTGGCGTACTGCATGATCAGCCGCCCGGTCGTGGTCTCCCCGGTGAAGGCCACCTTCGCCACCCGCGGGCTGGACGCCAGCGGCTTCCCGGCCTCCACTCCGAAGCCGTTGACGATGTTGACCACGCCAGGCGGCAGCAGATCCGCCACCAGCTTCATCCAGACGTGGATCGAGGCCGGGGTCTGCTCGGCCGGCTTGAGGACCACGGCGTTGCCCGTTGCCAGGGCCGGGGCCAGCTTCCAGGTGGCCATCAGGATCGGGAAGTTCCACGGGATGATCTGGGCGACCACGCCCAGCGGCTCGTGGAAGTGGTAGGCGACCGTGTCGTCGTCGATCTCGCTGAGGCTGCCCTCCTGGGCGCGCAGCGCGCCCGCGAAGTAGCGGAAGTGGTCGATGGCGAGCGGGATGTCCGCGGCCAGCGTCTCGCGAACCGGCTTCCCGTTCTCCCAGCTCTCGGCGACCGCGAGCTCCTCGAGGTGCGCCTCCATCCGGTCGGCGATCTTCAGCAGGATGCCGGCCCGCTCGGCCGGGGCGGTACGCCCCCAGGCGGGCGCGGCGGCGTGCGCCGCGTCCAGGGCCGCCTCGACATCGGCCTCAGTTCCCCGGGCGACCTCGGTGAACGGTCGGCCGTTCACCGGGCTCGGGTTCTCGAAGTACCCGCCCAGCGCGGGCCTGACGTACTCCCCGCCGATCCAGTGGTCGTAGCGGGACTCATAGGAGACGATCGCGCCGTCGGTTCCGGGCGCGGAGTAACGGGTCATCTCGGTGGCCTCCACGGAACATCGCCGCCCCCCGTTGGGCGGCGTCCGGTGGGACGCTAATGACCGTGACGTTGCAACCACGTTGCGCCTTCAGGCCGGCACGACGCCCGGCCGGACTGCCGGTCACCCCAGCTCCGCGTCGAGTGCCCGCAGCCGGGCGCGTACCAACGGCGTGCGTACGGAGCCGAGCGGCAGAGCCGCCGCGAGCGCCGTCCACGCCTCCAGGTCGTCCTCGCCCCACGGGCTGCCGGTCCACGCGGCCAGCAGATCCGGATCCCGGCGGGCGATCAGGGCCGCCCGCAACTGGTCCTCGACGTGCCGCCGAAGCCGGACCACGGCCGGTGCCTGCGAAGTGGGCAGCAGCGGACCGCCGTACGCGGCGAGCGCTTCGGCGCACGCCCCTGAGCCCAGCCGCCGCCGCACAATATCGACATCCGTCTCGACGGGCACCGTCAGCCGGTACGGGCGCGAGCACAGCACATCCGGGCCCAGCAGGCGGCGCAGCCGCGACAGTTCGGCCCGCAGCGTCACGGGCGTCGTCGACTCCTCCTCGTACAGGGCGAGCAGCAGCTGCTCGCCGCTCAGCCCCTCGGGATGGCAGGCCAGTACCAGCACGATCTCGCTGTGCCGACGGCTGAGCCGCAGCGGCCGGCCGTCACGCACCAGCAGCGCCTCGTCGCGGCCGAGCGCGGTCAGCTTCAGGGTCCGGCCGGCCGGCGGCGGCGCGAGCAGAGCGAGCTGGGACTCGGCGGCGCGGGCGACTGCCTGCACGAACGCGAGACTGTGCGGGTGCGCCAGCCGGTCGCCGCCGGTGATGTCGACCGCGCCGAGCAGCCGACCGGTCCGCGGGTCGTGCACGGGCGCGGCCGCGCACGTCCACGCATGGACCGGACGGCTGAAGTGCTCGGCGGCGAAGACCTGCACGGGCCGGTCGACGGCCACCGCCGTGCCCGGCGCGTTGGTGCCGACCGCGGTCTCGGCCCAGCGGGCGCCGGGCACGAAGTTCATCCGGTCCGCCCGCCGCCGAGCCGCCGCATGGCCTTCCACCCACAACAGCCGGCCCTGCGTGTCACAGACGGCCAGCAGATGCTCGCCGTCCATGGCGAAGGTGCCCATCAGCTCGCGGAACAGCGGCATCAACGGGGCCAGGGGATGGTCGGCGCGGTACGTGCCCAGGTCCCCGTCGGTGAGTTCGACGCGGGCGGTGGTGTCCGGACTGACATGGGCGCGCACTGAGCGGCGCCAGGAGTCGGCGACCACGGATCGTACGGACCGTACGGGCCTCTCGGCGGTACCGGCCGTGGTGAAGGCGTCATGGGCACGGCGAATGGCGTCGACCCGCTCGGTTGGGTCGGCGCCCGGTTCCAGGGCAATCCATGGATTCATGTCGTCGTCCCCGCAGATCCGGTCGGTTCGGACAATCGGCTCGGGACATTCGGATGGAAAGTCACCGCGGCTGAGTACATCGTGGCCCGCGGCACGGGGTACGACAACAGCCCGTTGTCCACGGAACGAGCCGCTCCGGAAGGGATCGTTGGACAATGGATCGTTCGACGACCGGGCGTCCGCCGACGGGCCCTGCCGTGCGAGACCGGACCGGGAGAGGTTGATGACCGAGCAACTGGAGCCGATGCCCACCGACTGGGAGCGCTGTCTGGCGATCGTCGCCCACCCCGACGACCTGGAGTACGGCGCGGCCGCGGCCATCGCCACCTGGGTCGACCGCGGCGCCGAGGTGCGCTACCTGCTGGTCACGCGCGGTGAGGCGGGCATCGACGGCCTGGAGCCGGCGAAGTGCGGTCCGCTGCGCGAGCAGGAGCAGCGGGCCGGCGCCGCGGCCGTCGGGGTGACCTCGGTGGACTTCCTCGACCACCGCGACGGTGTCATCGAGTACGGCACAGCGCTGCGCCGCGACCTGGCCGCAGCAATCCGCAGGCACCGGCCCGAACTGGTTCTGACCCTCAACCATCGCGACACGTGGGGCGGCACCTTCTGGAACACCCCGGACCACCGCGCGGTGGGCCGGGCCGCCTTGGACGCCGCCGCCGACGCTGGAAACCGCTGGATCTTCCCCGAACCGATCGAGGAGCACGGCCTGGAGCCGTGGGACGGGGTGCGCTGGGTGGCCGTCGCAGCCTCGCCGGAGCCGACTCATGCGGCGGATGTGACGGCGGGCCTCGACCGTGGCGTGCAGTCCCTGCTGGCCCACCGCAGCTATATCGCAGCGCTCACGGACGAGGACCCGGAGACCTACTGCCGTAGGTTCCTGACGGCCAACGCCGAGGCCGCGGCGGCCCGCTTCGGGGGCCGGCTCTCCGTTGCGTTCGAGGTCTTCCCCCGGCAGTAAGGTCCGCGTCCAGCGGGCCGGCCCGCCAGGCGTCGTGGTCCGTGGCCGTGAGGCCGGGCAGCAGGCGGCCCATGGCCGCGAGTTGCAGGGCAAGCAGGGCGGCGGCCGCGCCCCAGAAGACGGCTGCGGGGTCGCCATGCGCGGCGCGGGCCCGGGTGAGGACGGGCACGGCCTCGCGGACAGGCAGCACCAGGGCCCGCACGGTCAGCTGGTGTACGTCGGCGGCCTTCGGCACGGCCACGGTCAGTTCCTCGACGGAGCCGCAGGGCCGGAGCGGGGAGGCCGGGGTGCCAGAAGGCGACCCCGCCGCGCAACGGGAGAGTTCAAAGACCTGGGAGGGTGTTGCCGCAGGGAGCGGGGTCACGGGGCCCAAACTCCTCAAATTTGACCAGTGGAGCCGGAGTGGCCGGGCGTACCCCAACATTGCGGCTTGCCGGAAACAGTGCGTGCATGAGGACCGTCACGGCGGCTGCGGGGCGACACTGGTGGTGGGACGCGCCGAGCGTGCCGAGGAACGGCGCGCGCGCGTGTCCGTTCACCGGGTGACTGCGGCGGTCGCCGCCGCGAAGGAGGTGTCGGAGATGTCGAACAGGGCCAAGGTCGCCATCGGGGGAGTGGTGGTCGGAATCCTGCTGCTGTCGCTGCTGCCGACCTGGGCAGCCCTGCTGGTCATGGTCGGTGTGCCGGTGGCCGCTTATCTGCTGCTGGACCCCTCGCAGCGGCGCAGGCTCCGCGGGGTGAGCCGCAAGCAACTGGGGCGCTGAAACGGGTCCGGGTGTCGCGGCCGGAACCGGCCCGCGAAGCCGACCGACTGATGGCTGCGGACGCCGACTTGCGGATTCTGGCTTCCCGCGACGGGTCTCCCGCTAGGGTCGGAGGTGATCAACGGTGGCAGATAATGTAGAGACGACGTGAGGGAAAGTGGGGGAACTTATGGGCGGAACGGTCATGGCAGTGAACCGCAGCCAGGAGCACCGGTTCAGCAAGTCCGGACAGCCCAGCATCCGTCTGCTGGCGGGGCTAGGAGTCGAGGGCGACGCGCACTTGGGCGAAACGGTTCAGCACCGCTCCCGCGTGGCGCAGGACCCGACCCAGCCGAACCTGCGCCAGGTGCACCTCATCGATGCGCAGCTGTTCACCGAGGTGGCCGCCGCGGGCTTCACCGTCCGGCCGGGACAGCTCGGTGAGAACGTCACCACGAGCGGCCTCGACCTGCTGGCGCTCCCGGCCGGCACGCTGCTGCGCCTCGGCGACGAGGCCGTGGTGGAGGTGACCGGCCTGCGTAATCCCTGTCTCCAGATCGACTTCTTCCAGGACGGCTTGCTCAGACAGGTGGTGGGGCGCGACGAGGACGGCAACCTCATCCGTAAGACGGGCATCATGGGCATCGTGGTGGCGGGCGGAGAGGTGCGGCCCGGTGACGCGATCGGCGTCGAGCTCCCGGAGGGACCGCACCTTCCGCTTGAGCGCGTCTAGCCGACGGGCGTCCACCGGCCGCGTCCGTGTGGAAGTTGACCACATCAGCGCTCGCCGGCCTGCGCAGCGCACGATCCGCCAGGCGTGCTCCCGCGCCACGCCGATGCACTGCACGCTGTGCGCGGGCCTGAGGTCAGGCAGGCCGTACCGCCAGCTCGTCGAGGGCCTTGAGGAGCTCCGGCAACTCCGGCCCGCGGCCGACTGGAAGGACCTCGCCCGGTTCGTCGTCAAGGAGCACGAACGCGATGTCGTCCGTACGCGCCACAAGGCTCCAGCCCGGCCCGTCCACGCGCAGCGTCCTGGCGCCGCCCGAGGCGTAGGCCGAGCGGATACGGCCGGGCGGCGGGGGCGTGTCGATATAGGCGCGCGCCTCCTCGAGCACTCTGCGCACCGCGCTGTTCGGCCGCTCGCCCGGCTCGACGAACTCCACCTCGCCGTCGACCTGCTCCCGCCACATGGCCCACTGCAAGGCGATCTCGTCCGCGCCGAGCCTGCGCTGCGCCGGTCCCCACTGCTCGGAGTCCGGCGGCGCGAGCGGTGACCGGTCCGCATCGCCGAACTCCGGGTCGGGCGCGGGATCGTGGGGTGCGGGGACGCCCGGCGCCGCGACAGCCACCGCCAGCGGCCAGCCGGGCAGGGCAAGCACCACGCTGCGCTCGTCCGGGGACAGGTCGTACTCCATGCCGCAGTCCCAGGCCGCGATGGCACAGGCGACGAGCGACACGTCGTCGATGATCACCGTCCACCGGGCGCCTTCACCGTCCTGGCCGAGCACCAGGCCGTACCCGTGGTCGTACGGTTCGATGCCGAGCGCGGAACAGGCCTCGGGGTAGTCGTCGCCGAGCACGCTCGGGAACTGCGCGGGCGTAAGCAGCACCGCGGTCAGCACGAACAGCGCGTCGTCGCTGTCCTGGGCGTCGTCCGTCGCGGACACCGTCGGTTATCCCTTCGCTCGGTGGTGCGCGAACCCTAACCACTGGGTAACCCTGCCGTCGAGAGGTTGACGCGACCAGCCCGACCTGCACCTACCCGGAATCGGTCGGTCAGCGCAAGCCCAACGGCCCGGGGTGCCTTCCCCAGCCACTGCCTGCCCGCTCCCCAGTGCGCCGGGACCTCGGGCGGGGATGCCATGAAAACGGTCAAGTGCTCGTGAACCGTGTAGAGTTGGACAAGCTGGCGGACAAATGGGGTGAGGTCGGCGTGAAGCGCTACGACTGGCTCAAGGAGATCCTGCGGCTCGATCCGGAGAAGGACTTCCTGAGGATCTACCGCATCATGGTGACGTACGAATTCCCCTGGGATGTGACGCGCGCGCTGGAACTGGCCCTCTACCGCACCTACGCGGTGCCGAGCATCGGAGGGCTGCTCGCCGAGACCGCCGAGCTGACCGGCCGTTCGCAGAAGCGGTACGACGACACGGCCCTGCTCCTCGACGCGGTCCTGGAGCACGGTTTCGACAGCGAGGACGGCCGTACGGCCATCCGCCGCATCAACCGGATGCACCGCAGCTACGACATCAGCAACGACGACATGCGCTACGTCCTGTGCACGTTCGTGGTGGTGCCGAAGCGGTGGCTGGACGCGTACGGCTGGCGCCGCCTCTGTGACCATGAGCTGCGCGCCACGGCGGCGTACTACCGCACCCTCGGCAAACGCATGGGCATCAAGGAACTGCCGCACACCTACGAGGACTTCGAACGCTGTCTGGATGCCTACGAGCGGGAGCACTTCGGCTGGGACGAGGGGGCGCGCAGGGTCTCCGACGCGACCCTCGATCTGATGGCGTCCTGGTACCCGCGCCCCCTCGCACCGCTGGTCCGCGGCGCGAGTATGGCGCTCCTCGACGACTCTCTGCTGTGGGCCTTCCGCTACGAGCCGCCGAAGCCCGTCACCAAGACCCTGGTGCGGGGTGCGCTACGGCTTCGGGCGAGGGCCGTCCGGCTGCTCCCGCCGCGCCGCACACCGCACTACGCCCGCCAGAACCCGCAGATCAAGGGCTACCCGAACGGCTTCCGTATCGCCGAGCTCGGCACCTTCCCAGGGCCGGGCAGCCCCGGTTGCCCCGTCGCGCGGGTGGAGGGGGCTCAGGAGCCGGGCTGACGGACCGCGATCGCCAGGTAGCGCGTGTCCTCGTCGGTGTACGAGGCCAACTGCCAGCCGGCGGTCGCCAGCAGGGGGCGCAGGTTCGGCTCTGCGCGCAGGTCGTCGGGGGTGATCTGATGCCCCTTGCGGGCGGCGAGCGCGGCCCGCCCCACCGGGTGGAAGAGCGCGAGCAGACCGCCCGGCCGTACCACGCGGGCCAGTTCCCGCAGTCCCGCCGCGGGCTCCGGCAGGTGCGTCACCAGACCGGCCGCGAACACCGCGTCCAGCGAGGCGTCCCGCAGCGGCAGCCGGGCGACGTCGGCGACGGCCAGCCGTGCGATGTGGTCCCGCCCGGCGCGGACCGCGGTGCACAGCATTTCCGGGGTCAGATCGACGCCCAGCACCGTGCCGTCCTGGCCCACCGCCGCACGCAGCGCGGGCAGCGCCCGGCCGGTGCCACAGCCGGCGTCGAGAACGCAGTCACCCGCGCGCAGGCCGAGCTCCGCCACTGCCGCCTGGTAGGCCGGGCCATCGTCAGGGAAGCGGGTATCCCAGTCGTCGGCGCGGGCCGCGAAGAACTCCCGCACATCAGCGTGGTCGTAGTCCATGGTTCCATCATCCCCTCCCCGGTGGCCACCGGGGATCCTGGCGGTGCGCCATCTACGGCGGTACGCGGGGATCTCTCTGCCGAGACGAGAGCCGGTCGGCGGCCGACCTCGCCAATGACGCCGGCCGGCCCCTTGGGATGGTGCGGGTTCTCCTCAGCGAACTGCTGGAACTGGAATACGTCCGCGTCAGTGGGCCCGCCCCGCTGGCACGGCTGACCGACGTGAACATCCTGAGAGAGGTGATTGATGGACTCCGTGCGCTCTGACGCCGCTGAGCCTGCCCTTGCCCTGAAGATTCTGGTGGCAGGGGGTTCGGGGTGGGCAAGACCACCCATGTCGGCTCGGTCAGCGAGGTCCGGCCGCTGTGTACCGAGGAACTGCTCAGCGAGGCCGGGTAGTCGGTCGACGACACGGCAGGCGTCGACCGGAAGATCAGCACCACCGTGGCCATGGACTTCGGGCGCATCACCATCAGGGCCGGCCTGTCGCTCTACCTCTTCGGCACACCCGGGCAGGATCGTTTCTGGTTTCTTGGGGACGAGTTGGCGACCGGCGCGCTGGGCGCCGTGGTTCTCGCGGACACCCGCAGGCTGGAGGACTGCTTTCCGGCGGTCGACTACTTCGAGCGCCGGTCCGTACCCTTCGTGGTGGCGGTCAACTGCTTCCCCGATTCCCGGTCGTATGGCGCGCACGAGGTGTCGCGCGCCTTGGATCTCGACCGCGGCACACCGGTAGTGCTGTGCAACGCGCGGGACACCGCGATTCGGGGAAGGAGGTTCTGATCCGGCTGGTCGAGTACGCAGGGCGGTTCCACTCTGCTGCGACTGCTCGACTCGGTGAGCTGAGCTCCCGGCGGCAGGGCGGGTTGCCGAGACGGCCCAGGTGATGGAGGCTGGCACGGCAGGTGAGGGGACATGCCGAAACGGGGAGGCTGCGCATGGCACTTGACAAGGGGCTCGACTGGCTGCTCGATGACCTGACGAAGCGGGTCGAGTACGTGTCGCATGCGCTGGTGCTGTCGAACGACGGACTGGTGACAGCGTCCAGCGCGGGGCTCGCCCGGGAGGACGGCGAGCATCTGGCCGCGGTCGCGTCGGGACTGCATAGTCTCGCCAAGGGATCGGGGCGCCACTTCAGGGCTGGGCGGGTACGCCAGACGATGATCGAGTTTGAGGACGCGGTGCTGTTTGTGACGGCGGCGGGCGACGGGAGTTGCCTGTGCGTGCTCAGCACCGGGGACGCCGACATCGGCCAGGTCGCCTACGAGATGACACTGCTGGTCAACCGGGTCGGTGAACATCTCGGTGTCGCCGCCCGGGAACGCGGCGGGAGCGTGGCCGAGCTCTGACCAGAGCCGCCGACTCCAGAGTTATCCACAGGGGGAGCGGAAGATCGGCCTTCCCCGCTACGGTCATCACCGAGAGTGATCGGATCGCAGCGGGGGAGGACCGTCATGGCGGTGAAGGAACGGCGCGCGACGCAGGGTGCGGAGGAGACGCTCGCCTTCGGCAGGGCGGCGGACGAGCTGGACCTGAAGCCACGCGAGTTGGAGACCGCGGTGCTACTGGAAGAGGTACGCACCGTGGCCGTCGCCGGGACCGGGCGACGGCGGGTGCCGCGGGCGGAAGTGGAGCGGCTTCGGGCGGCCGACGGCTTTCCCGATGCGCTGCGTGACCGGCTCCGGCTGGTCGGCACGGCGGAGGGAGCCGAGCTGATGGGGATCGGGCCCGGGCGGTTCACCCGTCTCGCCAGGGTCGGCTGCTTCAGCCCCGTCAAGTTCTACGTCAATCGCTACCGCGCGGTCGTATGGCTGTACACGGCAGCGGAGTTGCGGAGATTCGCTGAGAAGGAGCCGCAGCTGCTGTCCGGTAGTACGCCTCAGCGGCTGCGAGCCATGCTCGATGCCGGGGAGGACTGGCGGGCCCGCAACTGGCGCAGCCGCCGTATCGGGCAGCTCGTCCGGCAGACGGACGATCCATGGGAGCGGGCCGCGGTATCGGCCGCGGTGCTGGGTGGGGATGAGCTCGCCGACGTCGTCGAGGATCCCTATGAGCGAGCCTACTTGCGCAGACTGCGGCCCGCGCTGGTTCCCGTGCGTGCCGACGCCGGCCCATCCTGGAGCGTGGTCGAGGGGCTGCTCACGGCCGACGACCCGGATGAGATTCTCTGGCAGCGCCTCAGCCTGATCCTCGCCCTGGACGCGGCCCGCTCGGTACGGCAGGCGCCGCGGCCCGGTTCACCGGCGTCCATGCCGGACCTCGGCCCGGAGCCCGCGCCGGCACCGGAAGCCCGCCCGAGGGAGGGGCAGGAGCATACGGCGCCGAGGCCGCGGCCGCGCGGACTGAGAAAGTGGCTGCAGGGCCGTGGACAATGAAAGCCCGTCAGCTGCCCAGCTGTTGCGAGCAGTTCCCCTTGCGCCGGGCTGACACGTCTGCGGTCGTCATACCGGTCTGAACAGCCCCTCCTGCATGACAGAGACCAGAAGCCGGCCCTCGCGGTCGTAGATCTGACCGCGGGCGAGGCCCCTGGCCCCGGTGGCGGTGGGCGACTCCTGCTCGTACAGGAACCACTGGTCGGCTCGGAACGGCCGGTGGAACCACATGGCGTGGTCGAGGGAGGCGATGTCGAAACCGCGCGAGCCCCACAGCGGTTCGATCGGAACGCGCACCGCGTCCAGCAGCATCATGTCGCTGGCGTAGGTGACCGCGCAGGTGTGGACGAGCGGGTCGTCGCCGAGCGGACCCACCGCCCTCATCCATACGGCACTTCGAGGCTCGGCGCCTTCGAGCTCTTCCTTGGTCCAGCGCAGCCGCTCCACATAACGGATGTCGAAAGGCTGCCGACGTGCCATCCGCTCAAGGGACTCGGGCAGGACGCCGAGGTGTTCACGGATCTCGTCAGCCAGGTTCGGCAGCTCCTCCGGCCCGGGGACCTCGGGCATGGGCAGTTGCTGTTCGAAGCCTGGCTCCGGCTGATGAAAGGAGGCGGTCAAGTTGAAGATGGTGCGGCCCTGCTGCACGGCCACCACCCTGCGCGTGGTGAAGGAGCGCCCGTCACGTACGCGCTCTACCAGGTACACGATCGGCACGCCCGGCCGGCCCGGCCGCAGAAAGTACGCGTGCAGGGAGTGCACCGGTCGGTCCCCGTCCGTGGTCCGCCCGGCCGCCACCAGCGCTTGCCCGGCGACCTGGCCGCCGAACACCCGCTGCAGCGACTCATCGGGGCTGCGGCCGCGGAAGATGTTCTGCTCGATCTGTTCCAGATCGAGCAGATCAACCAGTCGGTCGGCCGGGTTTGTCATCGTCGCTGCTCCTTCTTCGGTCGCGTCGCGTGGACTACAGCTGGCCCACGTCCGTGACCCGGATGACCGCGCGGCCTTCCGCGTCGGAGGCGGCCAGGTCCACCTCGGCGCTGATACCCCAGTCATGGTCGCCGTTCGGGTCGGCAAAGGTCTGCCGGACCTTCCACAGGCCGTTTTCGGGCTGCTCCTCGATCTGCAGCAGCTTCGGTCCGCGTGCGTCCGGGCCGGTGCCCAGGTCGTCGTACTCGTCCCAGTACGCGTCCATCGCCTCGGCCCAGGCGTCCTCGTCCCAGCCGGACTCGGCGTCCATCTCGCCCAGCTCCTCGACCTTGTCGAGGGCCGCCAGCTCCACCCGGCGGAACATCGCGTTGCGCACCAGCACCCGGAAGGCACGGGGGTTGGCCGTGACCGGCTTGACCTGGTCGGCGCGGTCCTGTGCCTCCTCCGCGGACTCCTCCTCCGGATTGGCCAGCTGCTCCCACTCGTCCAGGAGGCTGGAGTCGACCTGCCGGACCATCTCCCCGAGCCAGGCGACCAGATCCTGGAAGTCGTCGGACTTCAGATCGTCCGGGACGGTGTGCTCCAGGGCCTTGTAGGCGCCGGCCAGATAGCGCAGCACAATGCCCTCGGTGCGGGCGAGGTCGTAGAAGGAGATGAATTCGGAGAAGGTCATGGCCCGCTCGTACATGTCGCGGACGACCGACTTCGGCGAGAGCGGGTGGTCGCCCACCCACGGATGGCTCTTGCGGTAGACGCCGTACGCGTGGGACAGCAGTTCCTCCAGCGGCTGGGGGTACGACACGTCCTGCAGCCGCTCCATCCGCTCCTCGTACTCCACGCCCTCGGCCTTCATCGCGGCGACGGCCTCGCCGCGTGCCTTGTTCTGCTGGGCGGCGAGAATCTGGCGCGGGTCGTCGAGCGTGGATTCCACGACCGACACCATGTCCAGGGCGTAGGACGGCGACTCGGGGTCCAGCAGTTCGAAGGCCGCGAGCGCGAAGGTCGACAGCGGCTGGTTGAGGGCGAAGTCCTGCTGCAGGTCCACCGTCAGCCGTACGATCCGGCCCTCGGCATCCGGCTCCTCAAGCCGTTCGACGACCCCGCCGTCCAGCAGGGAGCGGTAGATCGCGATGGCCCGGCGGATGTGGCGCAGCTGGGAGCGCCGGTCCTCGTGGTTGTCCTCCAGCAGCCGGCGCATCGCGTCGAAGGCGTTGCCGGGCCGGGCGATCACGGACAGCAGCATCGCGTGTGTCACACGGAAGCGGGAGGTCAGCGGCTCGGGTTCGGAGGCGATCAGCTTCTCGAAGGTGTTCTGGCCCCAGTTGACGAAGCCCTCCGGGGCCTTCTTGCGGACCACCTTGCGGCGCTTCTTCGGGTCGTCGCCCGCCTTCGCCAAGGCCTTCTCGTTCTCGATGACGTGCTCGGGCGCCTGGGCGACGACGAAACCGGCGGTGTCGAAGCCCGCGCGGCCGGCGCGCCCCGCGATCTGGTGGAACTCCCGGGCCCTGAGGGTACGCACGCGGCTGCCGTCGTACTTCGTCAGCGCGGTGAACAGCACAGTGCGGATGGGCACGTTGACGCCGACGCCGAGCGTGTCCGTGCCGCAGATGACCTTCAGCAGCCCGGCCTGCGCCAGTCGCTCCACCAGCCGTCGGTACTTCGGCAGCATCCCGGCGTGGTGAACACCAATGCCATGCCGGACAAAACGCGACAAGTTGCGGCCGAACTTGGTGGTGAACCGGAAGTTCCCGATCAGTGCGGCGATCTCGTCCTTCTCCTCGCGCGTGCACATGTTGATGCTCATCAGCGCCTGCGCCCGCTCCACCGCCGCCGCCTGTGTGAAGTGCACGATATAGACCGGCGCCTGGTGGGTCTCCAGCAGCTCGGTGAGCGTCTCGGTGAGCGGCGTCGTGCGGTACTCGTACGACAGCGGTACGGGCCGGGTCGCGGACCGTACGACGGCGGTGGGCCGGCCGGTGCGGCGGGTGAGGTCCTTCTCGAACCGGGAGACGTCGCCGAGCGTCGCCGACATCAGAATGAACTGCGCCTGAGGCAGTTCCAGCAGGGGGATCTGCCACGCCCAGCCACGGTCCGGCTCGGCGTAGAAGTGGAACTCGTCCATCACCACCTGGCCGATGTCCGCGTCCTTGCCATCCCGCAGCGCGATGGAGGCCAGCACCTCGGCGGTACAGCAGATCACGGGCGCGTCCGGGTTGACCGACGCGTCGCCGGTCAGCATGCCGACGTTCTCGGTGCCGAAGAGCTTGCACAGGTCGAAGAACTTCTCCGACACCAGCGCCTTGATCGGCGCGGTGTAGAAGGTCACCTGGTCGTTGGCCAGCGCGGTGAAGTGAGCACCGGCCGCAACCATGCTCTTACCCGAGCCCGTGGGTGTGGACAGGATGACGTTCGCCCCCGAGACCACCTCGATCAGCGCTTCCTCTTGGGCGGGGTAGAGCGAGATGCCCCGCCCTTCGGCCCACGTCGAGAACGCTTCGAAGAGGGCATCGGGATCGGCGTTGTCCGGCAGATGATCGATAAGGGTCGTCACGCCCTCCATACTGCCTGCCCGCGGGCCGCAGAAGGGAACCGGCCGACAGATCGAAGATCGTCTGACGATACGCTGTGGCGCCAGCGGGGTCAGCACAACAGCAAAGGGGTGGGGAACGACCATGATGGGACCGGCGCATTCGCTGTCGGGAGCCGCGGCCTGGCTGGGGGTGGGTGCGGCAGCCGCCGCGACCGACCACCCGATGCCGTGGCCGGTGCTTGTCGCCGGCGGCTTCATCTGCGCGGGAGCGGCGCTCGCCCCGGACCTCGACCACAAGGCAGCGACGATATCGCGGGCATTCGGTCCCGTCTCCCGGACCTTGTGCGAGGTCATCGACAAGATCTCGCACGCCGTCTACAAGGCCACGAAGACGCCGGGCGACGCACGCCGCTCGGGCGGTCACCGCACACTCACCCACACCTGGCTGTGGGCGGTACTGATCGGTGTCGGATCGGCCGCGCTGGCGATGATCGGTGGCCGCTGGGCCGTGCTGGGCATCCTCTTCGTCCACATGGTGCTCGCCGTCGAGGGCCTGCTGTGGCGCGCGGCGCGGGTGTCCAGCGACATCCTGGTGTGGCTGCTCGGCGCCACCAGCGCCTGGATCCTCGCGGATGTGCTGAACAAACCGGGGGGCGGTTCCGACTGGCTGTTCTCGGCGCCCGGTCAGGAATACCTCTGGCTGGCCCTGCCCATTGTTCTCGGGGCCCTGGTGCACGACATCGGCGACGCCATCACCATCTCCGGCTGCCCGATCCTGTGGCCGATACCCGTCGGCCGCAAGCGCTGGTACCCGGTCGGCCCGCCCAAGGCCATGCGCTTCCGGGCCGGCAGCTGGGTCGAACTGAAGGTCCTCATGCCCGTCTTCATGCTGCTGGGAGGAATGAGCGGCCTCGGAGCGCTCGGGGTGCTCTGACCGCGGGCGCGTCAGCCGTGCCAGGAGCGCCACAGCGCCGCATACGCACCGTCCGCCGCGACCAGCGCGTCATGGCTGCCGAGTTCCCTGATCCGCCCGTCCTCGACGACGGCGATCACGTCCGCGTCATGCGCGGTGTGCAACCGGTGCGCGATCGCCACGACCGTGCGACCGTCCAGCAGACGCGCCAGCGACCGCTCCAGGTGCCGTGCCGCCCGCGGATCCAGCAGCGACGTGGCCTCGTCCAGCACGAGCGTGTGCGGATCCGCCAGGACCAGCCGGGCCAGAGCGACCTGCTGCGCCTGCGCCGGGGTGAGCGCCAGCCGGCCCGAGCCGACCTCCGTGTCCAGGCCGTCCTCCAGCGCCTGCGCCCAGCTGTCCGCGTCCACCGCGTCCAGCGCCGCCCACAGTTCGGCGTCCGAGGCGCCGGTACGTGCCAGCAGCAGGTTGTCCCGCAGGGTGCCCACAAAGACGTGGTGCTCCTGGTTGACCAGCGCGACATGCTCGCGCACCCGCTCGGCGGGCATCCGGGCCAGCTGGGCACCGCCAAGAGTGACCTCGCCCGCCCGCGGTGCGTAGATGCCGGCCAGCAGTCGGCCCAGCGTGGACTTCCCCGCGCCGGAGGGTCCGACCAGTGCCAGTCGCGTCCCCGGCCGGACCGTCAGCGACACCTCGTGCAGCACATCACTGCCCGCGCGGTAGCCGAAGCGGACCTGCTTCGCCCGGACCTCGCGGCCGTCGGGACCGATGCGCTGGTCCGTATCGACCGACTCGATCTCCCGGACCCCCACCAGCCGGGCGATGGACACTTGGGCCACCTGCAGCTCGTCGTACCAGCGCAGGATCAATCCGATCGGTTCCACGAGCATCTGCGCCAGCAGCGCACCCGCCGTCAGCTCCCCGACCGTGATCCACCCCCGCAGCACGCACCCGCCCCCGATCATCAGCACCGAGCCGAGGATCAGCACATACGAGACGTTGATCACCGGGAAGAGCACGGAGCGCAGCCACAGGGTGTAGCGCTCCCACGCGGTCCACTCCCGGATCCGCTGCTCGGACAGGGCCACCCGGCGCGGGCCGAGCCGGTGCGCCTCGATGGTCCGCCCGGCGTCCACGGTCTCGGTGAGCGCCGCGGCCACCGCCGCGTAGCCGGCGGCCTCGGACCGATAGGCGCCGGGTGCCCGACGGTAGTACCAGCGGCAGCCGATGAGCAGGACCGGCACCGCGACGAGGACGGCGAGAGCCAGCGGCGGTGCGGTGACCCCCAGCGCACCGAGCAGCAGTGCGGTCCACACCACGCCGATCGCCAGCTGCGGCACCGCCTGGCGCATGGCATCGGACAGCCGGTCGATGTCGGTGGTGATGCGGGACAGCAGATCACCGGTGCCGGCCCGTTCCAGGACGCCCGGGGGCAGGGCCACGGACCGCACAAGGAAGTCCTCGCGGAGGTCCGCCAGCATCTGCTCGCCGAGCATCGCGCCGCGCAGCCGTACCAACCGCTGGAACGCTGTCTGTACGGCGAGCGCCGCCGCGAAGAGTGCGATCGTGCGTGCCAAGTGGAGATCGCGACTGCCCTTCGCCAGCTCTTCCACCAGACCGCCCAGCAGACAGGGGCCGACCGTAGAGGCGACCACCGCAACCGCGTTCACGGTCAGCAGCAGTGCGAAGGCGCGGCGATGCCGCCGCAGCAGCTCCTTCACATAACGGCGTACGGTCGCGGGCGAACCGACCGGCAGGGTCGTCGCCGTCTCCGGTGCCGCGGGGTCGTGCACCGGGGGTGCCACGCCAATCATGCCGACTCCTCGATCTGCGCCAGCTCCGCCTGCTCTGCCCTTTCTGCCGTTCCGGCCGTCTGCCCGGCCTGGGCGCGCGGCCCATCGCATGCCGCCTGTTCCGCCGGTCCGGGCTGCGTGCGCAGTTCGTCGTCCGTCTCGCGGGTGACGACAGCCCGGTATGCGGGGTGGGTGCGCAGCAGTTCGTGGTGGGGGCCGACCGCGGCGACTTTGCCCTCCGGCAGGAACACCACTTGGTCGGCCCGGTCCAGCAACAGCGGACTCGACGTGAACACCACCGTGGTACGGCCCGCGCGGACGCCCCGCAGCCCGTCCGCGATCCGGACCTCGGTGTGCGAGTCGACGGCGCTCGTCGGTTCGTCCAGGACGAGCACATCCGGGTCGGCGACCAGCGAGCGGGCCAGGGCCAGCCGCTGTCGCTGACCGCCGGACAGTGACCGCCCGCGCTCGGTGATCCGGCTTCGCATAGGGTCGCCGGAGTCGTCCACGGACGACGGCGTGAGCGCCGCCAGAACATCCGCGCACTGCGCGGCGGCGAGCGCCTGCACCGCCCCGACGGCCCCGGATGCGGGTACGTCGAGGAGTTCGGCGAGCGTCCCGGACAGCAGCACCGGGTCCTTGTCCTGGACGAGTACGGCGGCCCGGGCCCGTTCCAGCGGCAGTTCGTCGAGCGCCACCCCGCCGAGCAGAACCGACGGTTCGGGCCCGTCCTCCGCCTCTCGCGGCGGGTGCCCGCCGAGCCGGTCGGCGAGCCGCCCCGCCGCGTCCGGGTCACCGCACGCCACCGCGGTGAACTGTCCGGCAGGAGCGAGCAGCCCGCTGACCGGGTCGTACAGATCGCCCTTGAGCGGCACCTGGACTTCTCGGTCAGCGCATGTGTCCGCCGTGCGCCGCAGCGACAGCACACCTGCGGCTCGCTTCGCCGACGGCCGGGAGAAGGAGTAGGCCATCGCGATCTCCTCGAAGTGACGCAACGGGAACAGCAGGAACGTCACCGCGCCGTAGACCGTGACCAGTTGCCCGACGGCGATCCGGCCGGCGTGGGCGAGAGCCGCTCCGTACCAGACGACCGCGATCAGCAGCAGGCCCGGCAGCGCCACCTGCACCGCGCCGATCAGGGCCCACATCCGGGCACTGCGCACCGCGGCTCTGCGCACCTCCTGGGAGGCGCGCCGGTAGCGGCCGAGGAACAGTTCCTCGCCGCCGATGCCGCGCAGCACCCGCAGACCCGCCACGGTGTCCGACGCGAGCTCGGTCGCCCGGCCCGCCTTCTCACGCTGTTCGTCGGCCCGCCGGGTGGCGGGCGGCAGTAGCGGGAGGACGGCGAGCGCCAGGACGGGTACGGCGACAGCGACGACCAGTCCCAGGGCCGGCTGGTAGACAACCAGGGCGACGCACACGGCCAGGGTGGTGAGGGCGGCCGCGGCGAAGCGGGAGAGGGCTTCCACGAACCAGCCGATCTTCTCCACGTCTCCGGTCGACACCGCCGTGATCTCGCCCGCGGCCACGCGGCGGGTCAAGGTGGCCCCCATCTCCGCCGTCTTGCGGGCGAGGAGCTGCTGCACGCGCGCCGCCGCGGTGATCCAGTTGGTGATCGCGACACGGTGCAGCATGGTGTCGCCCAGCGCGATGATTGCGCCCAGCAGGACCATCAGCCCGCCGGCGAGAGCCAGTCCGTGGCCGGAGCGGTCCACCACCGCCTGCACGGCCAGACCAACGGCCGCGGGCAGCAGGGCGACGCCCGCCATGTGCAGGGTGCCCCACAACAGGGACTTGACCTGCCCGCCCAGCTGACGTCTGCCGAGCCACAGCAGGAACCGGGAGCCGGACCGTACGTCCGGGACGCCGGGATCGGGATACGGAAGATCGCGAATCTGCATGACGTTCCCAGGCATCGGTCTCGGCGGTGGGAAGTGAAGGTTGGCGCTCCGGTGACATCGCTTTCAATTGAATTTCCGGTGGCGAGACCGCATTCGGACGAAAATCGGCCATGAGGACCGAACTCTCCCGACCACGAGAGTGACGTATGAGCTGGGCGGGGTCTCGTCAGAGGCGGCTGAGCCGGCGGCCGGTCCGCTTCCACGACTGACATACGCCGATGGGAGTATGGGGCGTATGCGCGTATCCGGCATCGTGCGAACAGTGGCCGCCGCGGCGGCAGGCATCGCCCTTCTCGCGGGCTGTGGCGACGGCAGCGCTCCTGCGCGGAAAGGTGCGGGCCACGGGGCGGCGGCACCGAACGCCTCGCCGGCGTCGGGCCTCACCCGCATCCCGGAGGTGGGGGACAGGCTCCAGTCGAAGATTCCGGCCGACTCGCGTCAGGTCGTCGCCGTCTACGGCCAAGGCGTCAACTCCCCGAATGCCAGAGTCGTCCTCTACACCAAGCAGGGCACGACCTGGCGGCGCACGCGCAGCTGGACCGCGCACAACGGCAAGCGCGGCTGGACCACCCACCACCGGGAGGGCGACAAGCGCAGCCCCGTCGGGGTGTTCACCGTTTCCGACGCCGGGGGAGCGCTGCCCGACCCGGGCTCCGGCCTGCCGTACCACCACTCCGCGGCGTTCACGGCGCCGCACTACTGGCCGAAGACGCACTGGCACGACTTCGACTACGTCATCGCCATCGACTACAACCGCGTCACGGGCACGTCCCCGATCGACCCGACGCGGCCCCAGGGGCAGTCGAAGGGCGGTGGCATCTGGCTGCACCTGGACCACGGCAGCGGCACCTCGGCGTGCGTGAGCCTGCCGAAGTCCGGCATGCGCTACCTGCTCCGGGCTCTCGACCCGGCGAAACACCCGGTCGTCGTCATGGGGGACACACCGCACCTCGCCGGGTGAAGCAACCCCGACGGGAGCGCTGTCGGGGATTCTCAGCAGCGCTGACCGTTGCCCACCAGCAGCTCGGACAGCAGGCCGCCGAGCACCGTGCGCTGATCGGCGGTCAGCGGCGCCAGAATGTCCTCGGCGGCGGCGCGGCGCGCCGCACGCAGCGCCCTCAACGTGGCCCGCCCGGCGTCGGTCAGCTCGATCCGCACCACACGGCGGTTCACCGGGTCCGGTACGCGCCGTACGCAGCCGTTCGCCTCCAAAGCGTCCACCAGCGTCGTGACCGCCCGGGGCACCACCTCGAGCCGCTGCGCCAGATCCGCCATCCGCGGAGGTTCGTCGAAGTGGGTCACCGCGCGCAGCAGCCGCGACTGGGCGGGGGTGAGACCCAGCGGCTCGAGATGGCGCCGCTGCGCCCGGTGCAGCCGGCGGGTGAGCCACAGCAGCTGCTCGGCGAGCAGGCCGGACGGATCCGCGGAGGCGGTGTCGGTGGAGGGCATGCCCGAAGATTATCAGGATCTCGCTCATTGTGAATATAGGTAACGATGAGCTATGCTCCATGAGCTGTCGCCGCCTCACCCGCCGAAGGAGCCCATGCATCACGACGCACCGGACTGGACCCCACCGCCCGCAGATCCGGAGCAGCCCGCCCAACTGCGCCGCATCCTGCGGCTCTTCCGCCCGTACAGCGGCCGCCTCGCCCTCGTCGGGCTGCTCGTCGCTGCCTCCTCGCTCGTGTCCGTGGCCTCGCCGTTCATGCTGCGTGAGGTGCTTGACACCGCCATCCCCCAGGGGCGTACGGGGCTGCTGAGCCTGCTCGCGCTCGGCATGATCGCCGCCGCGGTTGTGAGCAGCATCTTCAACGTCCTGCAGACGCTGCTGTCGACCACGGTCGGCCAGCGCGTCATGCACGACCTGCGCACCGGTGTGTACGGGCGGTTGCAGCGGATGCCGCTGGCCTTCTTCACCCGCACCCGCACGGGCGAGGTGCAGTCCCGCATCGCCAACGACATCGGCGGCATGCAGGCCACCGTCACCTCCACCGCCACCTCGCTGGTCTCCAACCTCACCAGCGTCGTCGCCACCGTCGTCGCGATGCTCGCCCTCGACTGGCGGCTGACCGTCGTCTCGCTGCTCCTGCTGCCGCTCTTCGTCTGGATCGGCCGCCGGGTCGGCCGCGAACGCAAGAAGATCACCTCGCAGCGGCAGAAGCAGATGGCCGCGATGGCCGCCATGGTCACCGAGTCGCTGTCCGTCAGCGGGATCCTGCTCGGCCGCACGATGGGCCGGGCCGATTCCCTGACCACCAGCTTCGCCGGCGAGTCCGAGCGGCTGGTCGACCTGGAGGTGCGGTCCAACATGGCCGGGCGCTGGCGGATGTCCGTCATCGGCATCGTCATGGCCGCGATGCCCGCCGTGATCTACTGGGCCGCGGGGCTGGCGCTCCAACTGGGCGGCCCGGCCGTCTCCATCGGCACCTTGGTCGCCTTTGTCTCCCTCCAGCAGGGCCTGTTCCGGCCGACCGTGAGCCTGCTGTCCACCGGGGTTCAGATCCAGACATCCCTGGCGCTGTTCCAGCGCATCTTCGAGTACCTCGACCTTCCGGTGAACATCACCGAGCCCGCAGAGCCCACCCGGCTGGCCAAGGTCAGAGGTGATGTGCGCTTCGAGGACGTCGCCTTCTCCTACGACCCGCAGGCCCCGCCGACCCTCCACGGCATCGACCTGGTCGTCCCCGCCGGAACCAGCCTCGCGGTGGTCGGCCCGACCGGCGCCGGAAAGAGCACGCTGGGCTATCTCGTACCGCGCCTGTACGACGTGACCGGCGGTCATGTCCTGCTGGACGGCGTGGACGTACGGGACCTCGACTTCGACACCCTCGCCCGCTCGGTGGGCGTCGTCTCCCAGGAGACCTATCTCTTCCACGCCTCCGTCGCCGACAACCTCCGCTTCGCCAAGCCGGAGGCCACCGACCAGGAGCTCGAGGAGGCCGCGAAGGCCGCGCAGATCCACGAGTTCATCGCGAGCCTGCCGGACGGCTACGACACCCTCGTCGGCGAGCGTGGCTACCGCTTCTCCGGCGGCGAGAAACAGCGCCTCGCGATCGCCCGTACCATCTTGCGCGATCCGCCGGTCCTCATCCTCGACGAGGCCACCAGCGCCCTCGACACCCGGACCGAGCACGCCGTGCAGCAGGCCATCGACGCGCTCTCCCGCGGCCGCACCACCATCACCATCGCCCACCGGCTCTCAACCATTCGCGCGGCCGACCAGATCGTCGTCCTCGATGGCGGACGCATAGCCGAGCGCGGGACCCATGAGGAACTGCTCGCACGGGACGGGCGGTACGCCGCCCTGGTGCGCCGCGATGCCGAGATCACCCCGGAGATCGCCACGGTCAGCCAGTGACCAGGACGACCTCAAGAGTGCGCGGGCCGTGGACGCCTTCCACCCGGTCGAGTTCGATGTCGCTGGTCGCGGACGGACCCGAGATCCAGGTCAACGGGCGTGCCGGGTCAAGGCGTTCCAGGGCCTGCGGCAGGGAGTCCACGACCTGACCTGGGGTCCGGACCACGCAGATGTGGTGGTCGGGGATGAGGGTGATACGGCGGCGGCCCTGGTCGGGGCCGGCGTCCAGGACGACGGTGCCGGTCTCGGCGATGGCGACCGCGCAGCCGGTGACCACGCTGTCCACCGCGTCGAGGTCGGCGGCCCTCGACTCAGCGGCGTCCGGGACCAGTTCGACACCTGCCGCTGCGGCCTCAGCGGTCCAGGCCCCAGGAAGCCCCTCCGGCACCAGGACCGTACGAGCCTTGCGGCCGGCCAGCAGGCGAGCGATCAGCGGCGGCAGGCCGGTGGAATCCGTACGGTGGACGATCGCGCGATAGTCGGCGAGATTCTCGGCAAGGAGCTCGACCGTCCCCTCTGCAGTGCGCTCGCCGTGAACCCGGAGACAGGCCCGCTCCACAGGAACGTCCTGCGGCTGTTCGTCGCGCGGCACATCGGCCAGCGCCCGGCGAATCCGTCCCAGCACCACGTCCCGGCTGCTCATGTGGAACTCCCCTTCCGCTTGTCGTTGCTCACCGAGTCGCCGCGGGTGCGCTGCCACCAGTCGCGGAAGGATTCGGCGGGCACAGGCGGCAGATCACGGGTGTCGGTCCAGGCACGCCCCGGGCCGGGCAGACGCCTGGGTTGCAGCCCGCGAGCACGGGCGGCGAGACGCTGACCGGTGCGCAAAGCGCGGGGGTGGTCCAGAGCCCAGCGGGCGGCGCGCATGGCGGCCCGCTCGGCGGCATGACCCTTGGCGGGTTTGATCGTGGTCCGGGTGCCGCGGAGCGTCACCTCGCCGCCCTCGACGACACGTTCGCGCAGGTGCACCAGCACTTCGGGGATGTCGATGGCCACCGGGCAGACCTCGTAGCATGCGCCGCACAGCGACGAGGCGTATGGCAGCGAGGCGTCCAGCTCGCTCGCCGTACCCCGCAGCTGCGGGGTGAGGATGGCGCCGATCGGTCCGGGATAGGGCGAGCCGTAGGCATGACCGCCGGCCCGCTCATAGACCGGGCAGACATTCAGGCAGGCGGAGCAGCGGATGCAGCGCAGCGCTTGACGGCCCACCGTGTCGGCGAGGGTGTCGGTGCGGCCGTTGTCGAGCAGGACGAGGTGGAAGCTTTGCGGCCCGTCGCCGTCGATGGTGCCGGTCCAGGTGGTGGTGTAGGGGTTCATCCGCTCCGCGGTGGAGGAGCGCGGCAGCAACTGCAGGAACACCTCCAGGTCCTGCCAGGTAGGGATGACCTTCTCGATGCCGACGACAGAGATGAGGGTCTGGGGGAGGGTCAGGCACATCCGGCCGTTGCCTTCCGACTCCACGACCACCAGGGTGCCGGTGTCGGCGACCATGAAGTTGGCCCCGGAGACAGCGACCTTGGCATGAAGGAACTTCTCCCGCAGATGCAGCCGGGCGGCTTCGGCGAGGTCCGCCGGAGAGTCCGACAGTGACGTGGGTGCCGGGCGGCCCCAGTCGGCCATGCGCTCCCGGAAGATGTCGCGGATCTCCGAGCGGTTGCGGTGGATCGCCGGCACCAGGATGTGGGAGGGGAGATCGTTTCCCAGCTGCACGATGAGCTCGGCGAGATCGGTCTCGTACGCCCGGATCCCGGCATCGGCCAGCGCCTGGTTGAGCCCGATCTCCTGCGTGGCCATCGATTTGACCTTGACGACTTCACTCTCACCCGTGGCCTGCACCAGACGAGTGACGATCCGGTTGGCCTCGGCGGCGTCCGCGGCCCAGTGCACATGCCCGCCCGCGGCCGTGACCGACGCCTCCAGCTGCTCCAGGTAATGGTCCAGGTGGCGCAGTGTCCGGTCCTTGATGGCGGCCCCCGCCGCCCGCAGGGCTGCCCAGTCCTCCAGCTCGGCGACCGCCGCGGCGCGCTTGGCGCGGATGGTGTGCGTGGCGTGCCGCAGATTGCTCCGCAGCTGACTGTCCCGGGTGGCGGTGGCCGCGGCCTTCGCGAAAGTGGGGTGCGGGCCAGCGCTCGATGAGGGGTGGCGGTCGGATGACGGGAGGGAGGGCATGCCGAGGTACGTGCCGCTCATCGGGCGCCTGCCGTGGTGGGGGAGGAGAGGGAGTACGGGGACTCTTCGGTCGAGGCGAGGATTTCCGCGATGTGTATCGGACGGATCCCGAAACCCTGGCGGGACAGCGTGCCGCCGATGTGCATCAGACACGAGTTGTCGACCGCGCACACGGCCTCGGCGCCCGTGCTGCTGATGTTGCAGACCTTGTCCGCGCCCATCGCCGCCGAGACCGCCGCGTTCTTGATACAGAACGTGCCGCCGAATCCGCAGCACTCCCCGGCGCCGGGCAGTTCCACCAGCCGGATGCCGTTGACCTGTTCCAGGAGTCGCCGAGGCCGCTCCCCGAGGCCGAGCACCCGCAGCCCGTGGCAGGTCGGGTGGTAGGTGACCGTGTGCGGGAAGTACGCGCCGACGTCGCTGACTTTGAGCACATCGACCAGGAACTCGGTGAGCTCGTACGTCTTCGCCGCAGCACTCTTCGCCGCCTCGGCGAGGTCGCTCCCCCGCCCCTCACGCGCGGCCTTCGCGCCGATGCGCGGATAGTTGTCCCGCACCATCGCTGCGCACGACCCCGAGGGCGTCACCACGTAGTCGTGGTCGCGGAAGGCCGCGGCGTAGCGGCGCAGTAGCGGCTCGGTCTCGTGGCGGTACCCGGTGTTGAACTGCGGCTGCCCGCAGCAGCTCTGCTCCTGCGGAAAGTCGACCTCGACGCCCAGTCGCTCCAGCAGCGTGACCGTCGCCTGCCCGGTACGCGGATACAAACTGTCGTTGACACAGGTGACGAACAACGCTACGCGCACGGCTCCTCCTTATCCTCGTCGACGATACGCGTAGCAGGTGGCAGAGACGCCGGTACCCGGCGAGGCAACCTCGCCGGGTACCGGTACGGGTGTCGGAGCCGGGATCAGGCGGGCTGCAGCTCGTTGTGCCGCTCCTCCTGGACCGGGGCCTGCTGCTCCTCGGGGACCGAGATCACCCAGTGCGTGTCCTGGCGCGGCCGCAGGTAGAGCGCCCAGTACACGGCGGCCGCGACGACGATGCCGCCGGTGATGGCCAGGCTCGTCACGCTCTGCTGAGCGAGCACCCACACCAGCACGAGCGTCAGGAGCGCCGGGACGGCGGGCCACAGCGGCATACGCCACGCCGCCCGCTGCTTGAACGCACCGCGCCGCGAGGCGAGGGCGCCGAGCGCGACGAACCCGTACATCGCGGCCACGGCCACACCGGTGACCTCGCTCAGCGTGTCCAGGTTGACGAAGCACAGCACCGCGCCGGGTACACCCACCACCAGGGTGGCGATCCACGGCGAGCCGAAGCGCTTGCCGAGCCGGGAGAAGGCTCGGTTGACCGGGTTCGGCCAGGCAGCGTCGCGGGCCGAGGCGAATACGACGCGGGAGTTCTGGATCACCATGACGATCGCGGCGTTGATGATCGCCAGCGCGATGCACAGGCTGATGAAGGCGCCGACGGCCGAGTTGCTCCAGGCCTGGACCATGCCGGCGATGTCACCGCCGGTGAGCGTCTGCAGATCCGGCGCGCCCAGGGTGATCGCGACCACCGGGATGATGACGACGGCGAAGCCGATGGCGAGCGTCCACAGCACGGTGCGGGAGACGGTGCGGCGCGGGTTCTCCATCTCCTCAGCGAGATACACGGCGGTGGAGAAGCCCTGCAGGATGAACAGTGCCGTGGCGAGGCCGGTGACGATCAGTCCGGCGGTGACCACGGTGGTGTGGCCGTGTCCGGCGTCCATCACGGGGTGCACCAGCACCGAGGCGGACCGGTTGGTGTGCGAGAAGCCCAGGAAGGCGACGATCGCGGAGGCCACGACCTCCAGGACCAGGAAGATGCCGGTGATCCAGGCGTTGGCGCGCAGGTCCAGCAGGCCCATGGCGGTGGCCAGCAGCATGACCGCGGCGGCCGTGACCTGGGGATCGAGGTGCACGATCGGCGCCAGATAGTCGGCCGTGCCGAGCGCGATGATCGGCGGCACGATCATGACAACGATCAGCGAGAGGATGAAGACGAGCCAGCCCGCGAGCCGGCCCATGAGCGTGCCGACCATGGCGTACTCACCGCCGGAGCTCGGTATCAGCGTGCCGAGTTCGGAGTAGGTGAACGCCACGCCGATGCACAGCAGCGCGGCGATGGTGATGGTGAGCGCCGTTCCGGTGCCCAGCGTGCCGAAGGAGTCCGGCACGATCACAAAGAGGGAGGACGCCGGAGTCAGACAGGACAGGGTCAGCAGGGTCCCGCCCACGACGCCGATGGAGCGCTTCAGCTGGGGCGGGGCGGCCTGGTCGAGCTTGTCGGTCATGCAGGTGATTCCGATCGTGCTGGACGGGGGAGCGGTATCGCCTCCGGAGGAACACCGCACAGCGGTGCGGTACGAAAACCGGAACCGCAGTTCCGGTCAGCGAATAAAAACTCCTGACGATGTGTGGCGTCAAGGGCTCACTTCAACGAAATCCGTTGCGCAAGACCACTCTCAATGCCCTTCTGGTCTTTCTGATGGCCCATGAGGTGGCTATTTCGTATCCCTCGACTCGAGGTCGAGGGATATGGAAAGAAAGGTAAATCAAGGGCTGAGCCTTCGAAGGAAAACCTACGAGTGGAATCTCTATTAGTTACTGCGGTTCGGAGCAGCGCTGTGCCGATGCTCGGCCACGGCGTAGCCGACTGCGGCGACAGCCAACAGAAGCAGCACCGTGCCGAGGGTGAATGTCTCGAAGACGGCCCGCGAGACGCCCCAGGTGTCCACGAAGTGGTACGGGGTGCCGAACAGTGGCTCCAGGGTTCCGGGGAACAGCGCATCCCAGGAGCCGAGGATGATCCAGGCGTACACCAGGAACCCGCAGACCCAGACGCCCCGGGTGCCGCCCGGCACCCGGTACGGCCGGTGCACCTCGGGACGGCGTACGCGCAGTGCGACCAGCGCCGGAATGATCACCAGTACGACAGCAGCAGCGTGGTGATCGCGACCGTGAGGACGATGCCGAAGAGCGCACCGCTGTCCCCCTTCACCAGCCTCATCGCGGCGACCACGAAGACCGTCGCGGTGATGCCGGACACCAGGTTCATCCGGACCGGGGTGCCCAGGCGCGGATGGAAGGCGCCGAGACGGTGGCTGAAGAACCCGTCGTCGGCGGCCACCATGGCCTGCATACGGTCGGCCACGATCATCCACGCGCTGCCCTGGGTGAGCAGGGCGAAGGCGAACAGCACGGCGACCGCGGTGAGCAGCGGACCGCCCCAGTTCCCGTACATGCCGAAGACCAGCGCGACCGCGTCCATGAAGCCGCCGATGCCGGTGACCTTGCCGGCGGGAGCCACGGTGAGGATGGCGAGGACGGGAGCCAGGTAGCAGCAGGCGGCGATGACTGCGGCGGAGCCGATGGCGACGGGCACGTCCCGCTGCGGATCGAGCATCTCGTCGGCGGCCGCGTTGGGAGCCTCGAAGCCCACGTAGGCGAACAGCAGCACCGGGACCAGGGCCAGGAAGCCCGCGGCACTCGGGCTGTAGCCGGCATGCTCCAGACCGGCGAAGCCGTGCCGGATGCCATACACCAGCACCGTGCCCGTGAACAGCGCGGCAACGTACTGCCGCTGGGTGTGCCCCGCGGTGCAAACCGCCGGGGCCCGCGGGCGGTTTCCGTCGCTGTCGCGGAAGCCGTCAGAAGACCATGAGCGGCACCGGGTGGATCTCGTCGGCGGGATGCCCGGCCCGTTCATGAACGCGCTGGACCGCTTCCTTCGACGGGGCTTCGGAGAGGCAGTACACGATGCCCGCCTCGGGATCCGCCCATGACCGCTCGAAGTGCACGCCCTCCTCGGCCTCCAGGGCTCGGTCGGCCTTGTGCGCCTGTGCCAGCTGGGTGGCCGTGATCCCCTGCATGCCGTGGTGGACGTCCATGAACTTGGCCATCGCTCAGCCCTCCTCCCACCGCCTACGTCCATGCTGCGCTCGCCGTAGGCAGACCGCCTCCGGAGGCTCCCGGGCCGCCCAGGCCTTGTGGCCGGGCGCGGACGGCGGCGGGAGCAGGCGGCGAAAGTCACGGTCGCGGGTGGCCGGCGCCTGCGGTGGAACTGGCGTACGAAAACCGGCAGGCAGAGGTCTGAAGCCCCAGCGACGGGGTACCCATTCGTGCGTCGTCTTCGGCGGGAGCCGACGCGTGATGACCGTCGTCATGGAGAACTGCGATGACCGAGCCTCCCGTACCGCCCTCACCCGTCCCTCCGCCCGGCCCGGGGCCCGTGCCCCCGAGCCCCGAACCGATCCCGCCGGTTCCCCCCGGCCCCAACCATCCGCAGCCGGTGCCCGAGCCCCAGCCCGGACCCGGTCCGGAACGGCCGCCGACGCCGGGCCCCGACCCGGAGCCCCAGCCCGGGCCGGCCGGCGTGCGGCAATGATCAGGAGGTGATCGCAATGGAACTGCTCGACGCCTTCGACACGGCACGCGAAGAGTTCGACCGCCGAGTGCACCGGGTGGCGGAGGAGCAGTGGGACGGTGCCACACCGTGCACCGAGTGGTCGGTGTACGACTTGGTCAATCATCTGGTCGCCGAGCATCTGTGGGCTCCGCTGCTGCTGCGCGGCGCCGCGCTGGAGGAGGTCGGCGACCGCTTCGACGGCGATGTGCTCGGCACCGAGCCCGCCAGAGCCTGGGAGCGCGCCTCGGCCGAGTCACATACGGCCTTCCATCGCCCAGGCGCCCTCGACGGGGAAGTCCACACCAGCATCGGCCTCCTTCCCGCGACCGAGTACGGATGGCAGATGACCTCCGATCTCACCGTCCACGCCTGGGACCTGGCCCGCGGCATCAAGGACGACGACACGCTGGACGAGGAGCTGGTCGCCGAGATCTACGCGTATGTCGAACCCCAGGTGGACAGCTGGCAGGGCGCGGGAGTCTTCGCACCGCCCGTGCCCGTCCCGGACTCCGCGCCCCTGCAGGACAAGCTGGTCGCACTCATGGGCCGCCGGCCATGACTCCCGCCCCACCCGGGCGGCCCTACGGCCCGGCCGGGTGGGGCCGGGCCTTCCCTACGGTGCGCTCTGAACCGTTCCGAAACGCTTCTACAGGCTTGCCGGACAGGCGACTTGAGGCCACTGTTGTCCCGTACGTGCGCGTTCCACCCTCACCCCGCACCGGACCGGAGGCAGCATGGGCCCCGTTGTACCGCCCCACCAACTCATCGGCACCGGTCCGCACAAGGTCATAGCCGTACACGGCTGGTTCGCCGACCGCGCCGCGTACGCCGCCGTGCTGCCGCACGTGGACCGAGGAGCCTTCACCTACGCCATTCCGGATCTGCGGGGGTACGGGGAGGCGCGGGACACCCAGGGCGCGTACAGCACCGACGAGGCGGGCCGGGACCTGATCGCGCTCGCCGACCGCCTCGGCTGGCAGGATTTCTCCCTCGTCGGGCACTCCATGGGCGGCGCCGTGGTGCAGCGGGTCCTCGCCGCCGCGCCGCACCGGGTGCGGCGGCTGGTGGGGATCGCGCCCGTGCCGGCGTGCGGTGTGCCCTTGGACGGGGAGCAGTGGGACCTGTTCGCCTCCGCCGCGGAGCGTCCGGAGAACCGGCGCCTGATCATCGACCGGACCACCGGCAGCCGCCATCCGGCCGCCTGGCTTGACCTGATGGTCCGTCACTCGGTCGAGCACAGCGACGCGAAGGCCTTCCGGGCGTGGCTGGACTCCTGGGCTCGCGAGGACTTCCACGACGAGATCGCGGGATCCCCGGTGCCGGTCCGCGTCGTTGTGGGCGCACACGACCCGACGCTGTCGGCGGATGTCATGCGGAAGACGTGGCTGCGCTGGTACCCGTGTGCCGACCTCGTCGAGCTGCCGTGTGCCGGTCACTACCCGGCCGATGAGACCCCACTGGAACTCGTCCGGGTGGTGGAGGACTTCCTGCGGGCGCCCGCCCCGGTGTCTGAGCTGCGTTGACGGTCTGTCAGTAGGCAATCCGGCCGGTCGGCCAAGGGAAGTGCCGAATTTTCTGCCCCTCTTGTTGAGTGCACGGCCCACTCCGGTCCGTACATAGACCCGTCAGTGGCGCACACCCGCGCCGGACGAGAAGCGGACTGCAGGAGTGGACATGAGGAAGTGGCAGAGCGCCTCGCTCGCGGTGACGGCTGCGGCGATCATGCTGACGACGGGGTGTGGTGCGGAGAAGAGTGACTCGCAGGCCGCCGCGGTCCAGCCGGCTGGACAGGCGAACGCCGCCTACCCGAAGAACGACGCGTACGGCTCAGGCGGCAACGCGAACGGCAACGCGAACGGCGGCGCGGCGAAGAAGGCCGGGGAGTCCGGCAAGCCCGCGGGGCAGTTGATGATCAGCGACGACAAGAAGCTCGGCTCCGTCCTGGCCGACAGCGAAGGCTTCACGCTCTACCGGTTCGACAAGGACAGCCCCAAGCCTCCGAAGAGTGCCTGCGAGGGCGCCTGCGCCACGACGTGGCCGCCGGTGCCCGCCGCCGATGTGTCGTCCGTGGCGGGGATCGACGCCTCGCTGCTGGGGGAGGTCACCCGCGCCGACGGCACCAAGCAGCTGACGGTGGCCGGCTGGCCGATGTACCGCTACATCAAGGACACCAAGCCGTGGCAGACCAAGGGCGAGGGCGTGGGCGGAACCTGGTTCGCCTCGGCGCCCGACGGCAAGAAGGCGTCGGCGGACGCCGGAGCGGGAGCCGCCGGCCAGCCTGAGCTGTCCGCGGTCGACAACCCCACGTTCGGCAAGATCCTCCAGGACGGCCAGGGCCGTACGGTCTACCGCTTCGACAAGGACTCCGCGTGGCCGATGAAGACCGCGTGCGTCGGCGCGTGCCTGGACAAGTGGACGCCGGTCAAGCCGGTGGACGCGTCCAAGGTCGAGGGCGTCAAGGGCAAGCTGACCACCTTCACCCGGCCCGACGGCACCAAGCAGCTGGCCATCAACTGCTGGCTGCTGTACACGTTCAAGGGCGACAAGAGCCCCGGCGACACCAATGGGCAAGGCGTGGGCGGCACCTGGTGGGTCGTTTCGCCGGAGGGCAAGAAGATCGAGACCCCCGCGAGCTGACCGGCGCGGCGCAGGGCCGGTACTCTCCCCACCCGGTCACCCCCGCCGGGTGGGGCCCGCCAGCGGTGGGGAGGGACTCCCCCCAGTTGTCGGCCCTCCGCCGTACACCTCCACCACCGCAGAACTTTCGAAAAACACAGCAAAAGATGACAGAGTGGCGCTGAGTGCGAAGCAAGCCACGGCACCGCCCAGCGCGGTCCTCCGTTTGTGGAGGCCGACATGGTTGATCGCGGAACAGCCCCGTCCACCGCCGCCCCGCCGAACGACTGGCCCATCGGGGCGGAGACCAGCCTCGCGCTCAATCGCATGGGCAGCTTCGACTGGGACCTGGACGGTCGGCGCATGCACATGAACGCATCGGCCCTGGCGATCTTCGATCTCCGCCCGGAGGAGTACGACGGAGACCCGGCCACTCTCGGCGGCCGGGTGCCGGCGGGCGAGGGCGAGCGCCTGGACGCCGTAGTCGCGCAGGCGCTCAAGGACGGCAGTACCACCTATGGCGCGTACTTCCGCGTCCGCTGCCGCGACGACTCCCTGCGCTGGGCCCATACCCAGGGCCATATCCAGCGCGACGCCCAAGGCCGCCCGCACCGCATCCTGGGCATCCTCCGGGACGCCACCGAGGAGCTGACGCACTCCACGGAACGCATGGCGATGGACGAGGAGCGCCGCCGCCAGACCAGCGTCATCGAGGAGACCACGGCCGCGCTGGCGCGCGCCATCAGCGTGCAGGACGTCCTCGGTGTGCTCAGCGACAGCCAGGGCCTGGGGCGCCTCGGTGTCGCCAGCCTGGTGCTGGGCCTGCTGGAGAACGGACGGATCCACATCGTCGCCGAGCAGCAGACGGACACCTGGGTGCCCGAACTGGCGTACACCAGGGTCGATGACGCCTTCCCCATGAGCGACGTGGTGCGCACCCTCAGCCCCCGCCTGATCACCTCGCCGCAAGAGTTCGCCGCGGCCTACCCGGGGCTGTGGCCCTATATCGAGCCACTGGACGTGTCCGCCGCCGCGTATGTGCCGTTGATCGCCCAGGCCCGCCCCCTTGGCGCCATCGGGTTCCTCTACCGGAACAAGCACTCCTTCTCTCCCGAGGAGCGCAATCTGCTCATCGCGCTGAGCAGTGGCATCGCGCAGAGCCTGCAGCGCGCGATGCTCTTCGACCAGGAGCACGACATCGCCGAGGGCCTGCAGACGGCGATGCTGCCGCGCAGCATCCCTTCTGTCGCCGGCACCCAGGCCGCCGTCCGCTACCGCTCGGCGCGTCGCGTCGGCAGGGACATCGGCGGCGACTGGTACGACGTGATACCCGTGCCGGGCGGCCGGGTGGGGGCTGTCATCGGTGACGTACAGGGTCACGACACGCACGCTGCCGCCGTCATGGGTCAGCTGCGCATCGCGCTGCGCGCATACGCATCCGAGGGCCACTCGCCGGCCACCGTCATGGCGCGGGCTTCCCACTTCCTGCATGAGCTGGACACCGAACGCTTCGCCACCTGCTGCTATGCCGAAGCGGACCCCAGAACCGGGACGCTGCAGCTCGTCCGGGCGGGCCATATGGACCCCCTGCTGCGGCACGCGGACGGCAGCTGTCGCACGGTGCCGGTGGTCGGCGGACTGCCGCTCGGCCTGTCCGCCGTCTTCGGCCGCACCGACTATCCCGTGACCCGGGTCGAGCTCGACCCGGGAGAGACCTTGATCATGTTCACGGACGGCCTGGTCGAGCAGCCCGGCGAGGACCTCGACGACGGAGTGCGGCTGCTGACCGACGCGATACAGCGCGGGCCGCACCGCGTCGAGGCGCTTGCCGACCATGTGTGCGCGGTGATGATGGAGTGCACCGGCGGCGACGACATGGCCCTGCTGCTCCTGTGCCGGGAGGGCACCCCCGTCCCCGAGCTGGGCCGACGGCTGCACCAGCACATCGCCCCGGCCGACCCGGAGGGCCTGGCCGCCGCCCGCCACATGATCGGCGAAGCCGTGCGTACCTGGGGTGCACGGGGCCGCGCCGACGAGGTGGAGCTGATCGCCGACGAGCTGATCACCAATGCCCTGCTGCACACCGACGGCGGCGCCGTGGTCACCGTCCGGATGCTGCCCGGGCCCGAGGGGAGGGTGCGGGTGGAGGTGGCCGACATGTCCAGCAGCTGGCCCCGCCGCCGGGAGCCCGGTGAGCTGGGCGTCTCGGGGCGCGGACTGCTGCTGGTGGACCGGATCGCCGATGTCTGGGGCGTGGAGTCCCGGGGGACCGGCAAGAGCGTATGGAGTGAGTTCGCCCTCCAGGGGTGAGCCCCCAGTCCTCCAGGGGTGAGCCCCCAGGCGCGGCCCGGTCAGCGGATCACGCGCAGGCTCCGCATCCGGTTGAGCGCCGCCGCGACCTCATGCCGCCGCGGCACCGCACAGTCGTCGTCGAACACCGTCATCAGCTCCTGGACACCGCGGGCCGCGAGGTCGCGGTCCAGCAGATCCAGCGCCTGGGCCAGTGTCCGCCGGCCGTCGAGGTGGCGGCGGCGCACCAGCAGCTCCAGGGCGAACCCCATGCCCGCCACCTGACCCACGTCGGTGATCTGCTCCACGGCCCGCAGATCCACGTGCTCCCCGCCGAAGGAGAGCCCGTCGGTGCCCCGGGGCCGGATGCGCGTACGGCCCCGCACGGTGGAGTCCACGGACGACGGGTCGGGGCGGCGGTGGGTGACGGCCGGGAAGGCGTCCGCCTCGGGGTGCCGTCCCGTCGGAATCTTCGCCAGCTCCCGCGCCCGCTCGGTGACATCGGACGGCCGGTAGGCATCCATCATCAACACCCGGTCGGCCACGTCGATGTAGTCGCCCGAGCCGCCCATGACCAGGACCGTGGACACCCCGTGGTCCCGGTGCAGGGAGCGGACCAGGTCGACGAACGGAGTGAGCGGCTCCCGGTCCTTGGCCACCAACGCCTGCATCCGGGCATCACGGATCATCAGGTTCGTGGCCGCGGTGTCCTCGTCGATCAGCAGGGTCCGCGCGCCCGCCTCTAGCGCCTCCACCAGCGAGGCGGCCTGTGACGTCGACCCGGAGGCGTTGTCGGTGGAGAAGTCGTCGGTGTCGGCGCCGCTGGGCAGATGGCTGACGAAGGCGTGCACATCCACCCTCTCGACCCGGCGCCCGTCCTCGGCGCGGATCTTGACCGTGTCGGCGCGGGAGACGACCAGCTCGCGCCCGTCGTCCGGCACGTGGTCCCAGATCCCGGCCTCCAGCGCCCGCAGCAGCGTCGACTTGCCGTGGAAACCGCCGCCGACGATCAGCATGACGCCCTCCGGCACACCCATGCCGGTCACCCGGCCCGCGTTCGGCAGGTCCACCGCCACCCGGAAGGACTCAGGGGATGCGAACCGTACGACGCCGCTCCCGGTCAGCGGGCGGTCGTCCACGCCACTTCGGCGCGGCAGCACCGCCCCGTCGGCGACGAACGCCACCAGCCCCAATGGCTCCAGTGCTCGCCGCAGGGCGTCGGAGTCCTCCACCGTGTCGACGAACCGCCGCACCGCGTCCGCGTCCAGCGCCTCGTACCGCAGGGCCTCCTCGACGATTTCCGGCAGCAGCCGGCACAGGATGTCCTCGGCGGCCAGGCCGTCGATCCGCCGCCCCCGCCCGGGCAGCTCCACGCCCATACGGACCGTCACCGCGCCAGGCTCACCCGACTCGTCCTCGATCCGGCAGGAACTGCGCTCCAGTACCTCCTGTCTGCCGCCGTCGATGCGCACGGGACTGCGAGCGGCGGCCTGCGCGGCCTGGCGGGCGAGATATCCGGCCAGTGCCCGGCGGCGCACCGGCGTGTTGCGCAACGCGGCTGGAAATCCGGCGCGTTCGGCGGGGACGTGCACGGCGACCCGGGCGGGCGGGGCGAAGGGGTCGACCTGTCCGCGTACGACCTCCAGGGTGAAGCCGGGCAGTTGCCAGGTGCCGAGCAGCGACTTGTACCGGCCATACGGGGCGCCGTCCATCCGGCGCAGCTCCTCGGCCAGTCCGTGACGGATGCCGCGTGCCGGGGGACCGGAGCGTGGACGGCTTACTGGGCGCTGCATGCGTGCCGGCCTTTCGTCGTGTTCGGGATTGGTCGGTCATGCGCCAGGAACTGGCCAGGGATCGCCATGGATTGCCCGTCTTCGCACCCAGCGTAACCAGCCCGGCCATCGGCGCGGGGCAGGAGCGTGATCACTTGTCAGGCGCGCTGTTCGTGTCGGTGGCCGGGTCGAGGACCAACACGGCCACATCGTCATCCAGCCTGCCGCCGGTGTACGCGAGCAGGTCCTCCTGGAGCCGGCGCAGCAGGTCAGGGCTGGGGAGGTTGGCCCACTGGTCGAGGCGGGCGGCCAGCGGATAGAACTCTCCTGCCGCGTTGCGCGCCTCCGTCACCCCGTCGGTGCACGCCAGCAGGCGGCTGCCCTTCGACAGCTCCACCCGCTGGGCCCGGCGTACCTGCGCGTCCAGCTCACCGAGGCCCAGCGGCAGGCCCGGGTCGTCGGGCGGGAGCTCGCTCACGGTGCCGTCGGGGGCCAGGACGTGCGCCGCCCCGTGGCCGCAGCCGACGAGGGACAGCGCTACGGTCCCCGCGCCGTCGCGATCCTTCCCCCGGCCGGTCTGCTCAGTGCCGAACACCAGAGCCGTGACAAACCGGTTGTCGTCCTCCCCGGCCGCCGCACGGTAATGGCGGTACAGCCCCTCCTCCATCGCCGCCACCACGCTCTCCAGGCTGCGCCGGTGGTAAGCCGCCTCGCGGAAGGCGGTGAGGACCGCGGAACCGGTGCCCAGCGCCCCCAGCCCTTTGCCCTGGACGTCACCGATCGTCATACGGGTGCCGTACGGGGTCTCCACCGCCTCGTAGATGTCCCCGCCCACGAGGGCGTCCTGCTGCGCGGAGACATAGAAGCCGTGCACCGTGGCGTCCTCGGTCCGCAGGGGCAGCTCGCGCAGCAGGGCGCGCTGGGCGGTCTCGCCGGTGCGGCGCACCCGTTCGAGCAGGCTCTCGCGCTCCCGGCGCAGTCTGGCGACGGCGATGCTCGCGGTGACGATCAGAACGTTGCCGAAGATGGCCGCGAACCGGTTGATCCCCGAAGTCTGCTCGGGGAGGACGCTATGAATGATCACCATGGCCGCGAGGTCGACCGCCGCGATGAACACGGTCTGCCGGTACGTACACAGCGCCGCGGCGGCTATCGGGGCGGCGGCGGCATACACATCCAGCCGTACGTCCTCTGTCGTGACTCCGTCGGCGATGACGACGCCAAGCAGGTAGAGCAGCACCAGTGCGTAGGCGCCACGTCCCGGCCGATGGGCACGGCGCCTGGCGGCAACGCGGTCGCGGGAGATGCTCGGCACCGGGTGGCGACCTCCGCGTACGAGGATGGACGCTCCCCAGGCTGGCACGCTGGGTGACCGGCGGCCACCCGGACCTCCCTGCAGGCGCCAGTGCCTGCTCTTTCAGCGCTTTCAAGAAGGCGGGAGCGATCAGGCCTTCCGATAGGCGCGGGCGTCGTCCGCCGCCGCGAGTACCGCATCCATGTCCGCCCCGGTCGATGCCGTGACCAGCGCGGCCACCGCGCCCTCCACGAATGGCGAGTCCGCGATCCGTACGCCGGGCGGCAGGGCACCCGCGCCGGTCTCGGTCTGCAGCGCCTTGACCGTCAGCACCGCGCTGCCCATGTCGCACAGCACGACGACGCCCCGGCCCGCGTCGACGCGCTTGATCGCGGTCCGGATCAGCGTGGCGCTGGTGCCGATGCCGCCGTCGTCGCCGCCGCCCGCGGCGGCGATCGGCGCCGGGTCGCCCGTGCCGACCAGGGCCCGGGCCAGATCGGCGGTGGCTTCGGCGACCTCGCGGCTGTGCGAGACGAGCACGACGCCGACGCGGCCCTGCTCTTCGGCTGTGGCCCCGCGCGGGCCGGCCGGGACCTGGCCGGCCTCCGCGGGTGCGGCGCCACCAGCCCGCTCGCCCGCCGTGGTTTCGCCCCGGGGGAGGGCCTCAGCCTGGCCCCCGGCGGCGGCCCCGGCCTCGGCCACCGGCTCGGTGAGGGCGTCGTACAGGGCTGTGATCAGCAGGGCGGAGGAAGCGGCCCCCGGGTCCTTGTGGCCGACGCTGCGCTCACCCAGATAGCTCGCACGGCCCCGGCGGGCGAGCATCGGGATCGTGGCCTCAGCGCCGTCGCGCGCGGCGCGCGCGGCCGTGGCCAGTGCGTCGGTCAGCTGCGCACCACCCGCCAGCGCAGCGGCGTACGCCTCGGCGGCGGGCGCGAGCGCGTCGACCATCGTCTTGTCGCCGGGCGCGGAGTTGCCCAGTCGCTGCACCCCGGCCACCGCCGCGGACAGCGCCTCACCCAGTGCCTCGGCGCTCACGGCCGCCTCGTCCCCCAGCGCCCGCCCCGCGCGGCGCAGCACCGTGCCGTACAGCGGTCCGGAGGCGCCACCGACCGTGCTGGTCAAATGGGTACCGAAGACCTTCAGCAACGCGCCCGGCGTGGTGGGCTCCTCGGCGGCCACGACTGCCTGGGCGGAGGTGAAGCCGCGCTTGAGGTTGACACCGTGGTCAGCGTCGCCGATGGCCGAGTCGAGCTCGGTGAGATACGCGGCCTGCTCTGCGATCACTTCCGTGGCCCGGTCCAGCCAGCGCCGGAAGAAGGGTGCGTCGAGGACTGCGGCGTTGCCCGGAGGAACGGTCATGGGCGGGAACTCCTCGGCAGAGACGGACACTGTGCGCGTGGCCGGGGCAGGTGGACACGGCTCATACCCCCGCACCGACCGTACGGCCCCAGTCTGCTCCCGTGGCCGCCGTTCAGTCCCCTGTGCCGCCATGGGCTTCGGGCGCTCCCGTGTGAGAGGCGTGAGCGCCGAAGCGGTCAAAGAACCTGTCCGACATTTACGCAATAAAGTGACTTCATGACGGATGCGAGTGTGCCCGGCGGGGGCCGGACGGCCAGTCCCTGGATGTCGACAGCTCGCCGGCCGGCAGGTCGGCCGGTCGAGAGCCCCGTGATGATCGAGTGGCAGCCCGGAACCCATGAGCCATCGCAGGCGGTCCCATGAGATCTCGGCTCGCGATGCCAGTGCTATGGCAGGGGAGTTCCGCCGGTGGCGTTGAGGATCTCGGCGGTGATGTAGGTCGCGTCCTCGGAGGCGAGAAAGACGTACGCCGGAGCCATCTCGGCCGGCTGCGCCGGGCGCCCGAGCGGGGACTGCTCCCCGAACTCGGAGGTTTCCGGCATGGTCGCGGGGATCAGCGGGGTCCACACCGGGCCAGGGGCGACAGCGTTGACGCGGATGCCCCGTTCGGCGAGGTCCTTGGCCAGGCCCTGGGTGAAGGTGACGATGGCACCCTTGGTGGTCGCGTAGTCCAGCAGCGGGGGACTGGGCTTGTAGGCCTGGACGGATGTGGTGTTGATGATGCTGCCGCCCTCGGGGATATGCGGCAGGGACATCTTGCACAGCCAGAACATCCCGTACACGTTGGTGCGCATCACCCGGTCGAACTGCTCGGTCGTGATGCCCTCGATGCCCTCGGTCCGGGCCATCTGGAAGGCGGCGTTGTTCACCAGGACGTCGATGCGTCCGAACTCCCGCTCCGCCCGGTCGACCAGGCGCCGGCACTCGCCTTCCTCGCGGATGTCGCAGGACACCGCGACCGCCCGCCGGCCCGCCTCCTCCAGCAGGCGCGTCGTCTCCTGTGCTTCCTTCTCCTCCTGTGTCAGGTAGGTGAACAGCACATCCGCGCCCTCACGGGCGAAGGCGAGCGCCACCGCCCGGCCGATCCCCGAATCGCCGCCGGTGACCACGGTCCGCCGGTCTGTCAGCTTTCCGCTGCCGCGGTAGGTGGACTCGCCGTGGTCGGGCCGCGGCTCCATGCGGTCGGTCCATCCCGGGTGCGGCTGTTCCTGCTCGGGAAAGCTGGGCTGAGGGTACTGCTCGCCGGGGTACTGCCGGTGCTGGTCGCTCATGGCGGGCGCCCTTCGGTGGGGACTGCAAACCGCGGGGAACCGGCGGGTTCCCCGCGCTGTCACCCGAAAACAGGCCCCATGATCCGGTGCCGTCCGCCGGCTCCCGGCAGCCCCGTGACGAGGCGCCCTCGATGGGGCATACTCAACGCGCCACAGCCGCTGAGCAGCCGCTTCCGTGATCCGGAACGGCAGCGTCAGTTCTACAGCATCACCTTTTGCGGCGCCGCCACATCTCCGGCGCGCGACCGCCGTAGCGCCCTACAGGGAGGAGAGCGCCGCCATGCCCGACCACGCCCCACAGCCGGTGGAACGCCAACTGCCCACCGAGGAGGCACGGGATCTGTTCGCGCTCGTATCCGAGCTCGTCCAGCGGGAGATCGCCCCCAAGGCGGCAGAGGACGAGGAAGCGGGCCGCTTCCCGCGCGAAATCTTCACCCTGCTCTCCGAATCCGGCCTGCTCGGTCTGCCCTACCCCGAGGAGTACGGCGGCGGTGACCAGCCGTACGAGGTCTATCTGCAGGTTCTCGAGGAGCTTGCCGCGGCCCGCCTCACCGTCGGCCTCGGCGTCAGCGTCCACACCCTCGCCTGCCACGCGCTGGCCGTCTTCGGCAGCAAGGAGCAGCGCGCCGAGCACTTTCCCGCCATGCTGGGCGGCGGGTTGCTGGGTGCCTACTGCCTCTCCGAGCCGGCCTCCGGCTCCGACGCCGCCTCGCTGCGCACCCGAGCGGTACGCGACGGCGACACCTGGACCATCACCGGCACCAAGGCCTGGATCACCCACGGCGGGATCGCCGACTTCTACACCGTCCTGGCCCGGACGGGCGGCGAAGGCCCCCGCGGAATCACGGCGTTCCTCGTTCCCGGCGACGCCCCGGGGCTGTCCGCCGCTGCCCCCGAGCGCAAGATGGGCATGAAGGGCTCGATCACCGCCCAGGTCCACTTCGACGGGGTCCAGGTGCCCGACGCCCGCCGCCTTGGCGAGGAGGGCCAGGGATTCACGATCGCCCTGTCGGCCCTCGACTCCGGGCGACTGGGCATCGCCGCCTGTGCGATCGGCGTGGCCCAGGCGGCCCTGAACGAGGCACTGGAGTACACCGCCACCCGGCAGCAGTTCGGCCGCCCCATCGCCGACTTCCAGGGACTGCGCTTCATACTCGCCGACATGGCCACCCAGATCGAGGCGGGCCGGGCCCTCTACCTCGCGGCCGCGCGCCGGCGCGACGAGGGCAAGCCCTTCGCCAAGCAGGCGGCGATGGCCAAGCTGTTCTGTACGGACGCGGCGATGCGGATCACGACCGACGCGGTGCAACTCCTCGGCGGCTACGGCTACACCGCCGACTTCCCCGTGGAGCGCTATATGCGCGAGGCGAAGGTCCTGCAGATCGTGGAGGGCACCAACCAGATCCAGCGCATGGTGGTGGCCCGTCACATCGCGGGTCCCGAGTCCCGCTGACGCTGCGCGGCCCACTGCCCCAACCCACCTGGTCACCCTGCTTGTTGCGGCGTCCTTCCCAGGCGGCGCCGCATACATCGGGGCGGATGGGTGGAAACAGCCAGCACCGGCCGACGGCACATGGGCCGGGCGGCCGGGCGGGTGGGCCGTCAGTCGGAGGCGATGGGCATATCAAGCCCCGGTTACGCAGCCTTCCTGGCGCAGCGTCAATGAGGTGCTGCAGCGGCCAGGTTGGGCACCCGGGCGAGCCTGGAGGGGGTGTGGAGGGGCGCACGGGTGACGGCGCCCCTGCGGAGTGAGGCGGGCGGCTACCTTCGGGCGCGCATCCGCGGCACCCGGATGGGCCGCGACCCCGGCCCGCCGATGTGCGAGAACGGCTGCCTACGCCAGTCCAGGCTCTCCGGCAGCGTCAACAGCAGTGCCGCGTCCTGCTCCTGGGCGTCCAGCGAGTCGTCCGCGGGCGCCGTCTCCGCGACCCCACGTCCGGAGCCGGCGCACACCGTCAGGCCGAACGGATTCCACGGCGACGGGCACAGCGCATGCTCCGGAAGGACGTCCTCGTCGGCGAGCAGCGCGATCGGCCGCGCGCAGTCCGGGCAGATCACCCGGAAGATCTCATAGGTCTCGTCGATGTCGAAACCGTCCTCGTCGACGTCTTCGGCCGCATCAACGCTCTCCGACCCGAGTTCCGCGCCGGCGGGAGCGGGCTGGGTGCGGTCGCTGCGAGTCGGACGCTTCACACTCTTCATGGGTTCATCTCCCCCTCGGTTGGGCCGACAAGGCGCTGCGGCCTCGACCACAGCAAGCATTTCCCTGCAGGCCGAGCGGGTAATCGCGGCACTCCGGTGGACACTGCCGCGAGGCTGTGTCGTTCGTCACATGCCGTTCGCAGGTGCCCACTCCTGGAATGCGAGCCCCTTCAAGCACCCGCGGCGGACGCCCTCGAGGGCGTCGCGGACAGGGCGGGGCACGGGCGCGTCAGTGGTGATCCGCGCTCGCGCCGCTGAAGCCCCGGGAGGAGGGATCGGCTGCCACCGGGCGGTCTTGTCCAAGGACGCGCTGACAGCGCCGCACCGGCTGTCCAGGGTCCGAGACCTGCGGATCGAAGGTGTGCCAAGGCATGCGGGTCCCTGTAGGTTCTTGCGCTGTGGAGGAACTCGATCGGCAGATTGTGGAATTGCTCGTCAAGGACGGACGGATGAGCTACACCGACCTGGGCAAGGCCACCGGCCTGTCCACGTCGGCGGTGCATCAGCGTGTCCGCAGGCTGGAGCAGCGGGGGGTCATCCGCGGTTACGCCGCCGTGGTGGACCCCGAGGCCGTGGGCCTCCCGCTCACCGCGTTCATCTCGGTGAAGCCCTTCGACCCGAGCGCCCCGGACGACATCGCCGACCGCCTCGCGGACATCGCGGAGATCGAGGCCTGCCACAGCGTCGCGGGCGACGAGAACTACATCCTCAAGGTGCGCGTCGCCACACCGGCTGAGCTGGAGAACCTCCTCGCCCGGATCCGTTCCAAGTCCGGCGTCTCCACCCGCACCACCGTCGTGCTGTCCACGCCGTACGAGGCCCGCCCGCCGCGCATCTGACCCCCGGTCCCCGGCGCGGCCGGGCGGGGCGAGAGACTGGTCACCATGAGTGAGACCCCCGCGAACAGGGACGACAGGGACGACATCCGCACCGTGCTGCTGCGCGGAGGGACGGTGCACAGCCCTGCCGACCCCTTCGCCACGGCCATGGTCGTCGAGCGCGGCAGCGTGGCCTGGGTCGGGTCCGAGGGGGCGGCGGACGCCTTCGCCGACGGCGTCGACGAGGTCGTTCACCTCGACGGAGCGCTGGTCACCCCCGCCTTCACCGATGCGCACGTCCACACCACCGCCACCGGTCTCGCCCTCACCGGCCTCGATCTCGCCGGCGCCCGGACGCTGTCCGAGGCACTGGACCGCGTCCGCGCCCATGCCGCAGCGCGCCCCTCGGACACCGTCCTCCTCGGCCACGGCTGGGACGCCACACGCTGGCCCGAGCAGCGGCCCCCCTCCCGTGCGGAGCTGGACGAGGCCGCCGGCGGACGCCCCCTCTACCTCACACGCGTAGATGTGCACTCGGCGGTGGTCACCAGCGCCATGCTGGATCTCGTCCCCGGGGTCGCCGACCTGCCCGGGTACCGCCCCGACGCGCCGCTCACCGGCGACGCCCACCACGCCGTACGGCGCACCGCCCATGCCGCCATCACCCCGGCGCAGCGCACCGAGGCGCAGCGGGCCGCCCTGCACCGCGCCGCCTCCCTCGGTATCGGCTCGCTCCACGAGTGCGCCGGTCCCGACATCAGTGACGAGGAGGACCTCGCCGGACTGCTGCGCCTGGCCGCCACGGAGCCAGGCCCCCGCGTCCTCGGCTACTGGGCCGAGCCGGTCACCGACGCCAAGGGCGCCGACCGGATCCGCGAGATCGGCGCCATCGGCGCGGCCGGGGACCTGTTCGTCGACGGCTCCCTCGGCTCGCACACCGCCTGCCTCCACACGCCGTACGCCGACGCTCCCCACAGCGGTACCGCGTATCTCGACGCCGCAGCGGTCGCCGCCCATGTCGCGGCCTGTACGGAAGCCGGGCTGCAGGCCGGTTTCCACGCCATCGGAGACGCCGCGCTGACCACCGTCGCGGACGGCGTACGGGCCGCCTCGCAGCAGCTCGGCCTGGCGCGCGTCCGGGCCGCCCGGCACCGCGTCGAACACGCCGAGATGCTCACCCCGGAGACGATCGCGACGTTCGCGGAACTCGGGCTGACCGCCTCCGTCCAGCCCGCCTTCGACGCCGCCTGGGGCGGCGAGGACGGCATGTACGCCCAGCGTCTGGGCCGTGAGCGGGCCCGCACCCTGAACCCGTACGCGGCCCTGCTGCGGGCCGGTGTTCCGCTCGCCCTCGGCTCGGACAGCCCGGTCACCCCGCTCGACCCGTGGGGGACCGTGCGCGCCGCGGCCTTCCACCGCACCCCCGAGCACCGGATCTCCGTACGCGCCGCCTTCACCGCCCACACGCGGGGCGGCTGGCGGGCCGTCGGACGCGACGACGCGGGCGTGCTCGTCCCCGGCGCCCCCGCCGACTACGCCGTCTGGCGAGCGGGCGAACTGCTCGTCCAGGCCCCCGACGACCGGGTCGCGCGCTGGTCCACCGACCCACGCTCGGGCACCCCCGGCCTTCCCGACCTCACCCCCGGCGGACCACTGCCGGTGTGCCTGCGGACCGTAGTGGGCGGACGTACGGTCTACGCACGGCCGAACGAGTGACGTCCTGGGGTGGCGCGCCACCGAAAGTCGTGCCGGCGCCCCGTCGCGCTACCTGCGGATCTTCGTCGCTGACCTGGCGAATCGAGGCATCACCGCAGGTCAAACGGCTGTTGACAGGGAGCGGTCGACGGCCGGTAGGTTCGGCCGAGTCCACCACTGGACGCCCGACCGGGGAACCTCCACGCAGTCGCCGAACGCCGCTGGGCCAGGGGGTGGTGTGCCGCGCGGTGCACCACCACTGGGAGCCAGGTCCAGTGCCCGCGCCACGGGGGCGGGGGACGGATCCGGCCGGTCGGCAGGTGCGACCCGGGTGGGGCCCGGACGCTCAGTAGACAACGGCACTCGGTCGACCCGCAGCCAGCGGGTCCCAGGTCGGCCCGAAGGGCGCCGGGCCCCGATCCGAAGCGGCAGCGCCGTCGGCGCGCGTCAGCGCAGAGGCCGGGCTGCGAGGGATGGCGCACGTGCGCTTCTCACCAGCGGGGCGGACCCGAGCCGGTAACGAAGGACTTCGCGGCCCGACGGCCCGGAACCGGACCCAGTTGCTCCGGAACGCTTGTCGGCCTGGCACTCCGCAGCACGCCTGATCGAGGTACCGTCGCCTCACCACCGCATCACCTGCAGGAAGGCCGCTGACCGTGCCCTCGGGCTCTGACACCACCGCCGCCCATCTGTCGTCCGGCAGCACCCCTCGCCGCGACATCGCGGCGGACCCGGCAGGAGCCGCCTCCGGCCCCGCTGCACGTCCCGGGGCGGACACCGCCAGAACGGCTTCCCGCCGGGCCGACCGGCCGGAAGACCCGGCACGCGTCGCGTCGGACGCCGCTGATGCCGCCGTGCAGCCGCCCGCCGGCACATCCAGGCCCGGCCGGGCGCGGCGCGCCGTACAGACCGTGCGCCGCGAGACGCCCCGCAGCCTCGCGGCGGCCGTGGCCGGAGTGGCGCTCGCCGTGGCCTTCCCGCCGTACGACCTCTGGCCGCTGTCCGTGCTCGCCGTCGCGGCGCTGAGTCTGCTCACCCGTGGCCGTACCGTCCGGCAGGGCGCCTGGACGGGCCTGGCCTTCGGTCTGCCGTTCTTCTTCGTGCTGCTGCGCTGGCTGCATGTCGTCGGCTACGACGCGGTGTTCGGCCTCTCCCTCGTCGAGGCCGTCTTCCTCGTCGGACTGGGCGCGTGCCTGGCGCTGACCTCCCGGCTGCCGCTGTGGCCGTTGTGGGCGGCCTGCCTGTGGGTCGCCGAGGAGTGGGCCCGGGACCGGGTTCCCTTCGGCGGATTCCCTTGGGGCCGCCTCGCGTTCGCCAACACCGGATCGCCGTTCACACCGCTCGCCGCCCTCGGCGGCGCCCCGCTCGTCACCTTCGCCGTCGCACTGAGCGGCACCTTGCTCGCCGCGGCGGCCGTCGCGGCCGCGCGGCCTCTCCGCGGCCCGCGGAGCGCACGGGCGGCCCTCCCGGCCGCCGGAGCCGCTGCCCTCGCCGCGGTGGTCGCGGGCGCCGGCTTCGCCGTCCCCGTGCCCACCGACGCCGACGACACCGTGAACATCGCCGTCGTCCAGGGCAACGTCCAGCAGCCCGGCATGGACTTCCTCGGCCGGCCCATGAAGATCCTCAACAACCACGTCGAGGCCACCCTCGACCTGGCCCAGGACGTGCAGGCCGGCCGCACCGCCAAGCCGGACCTGGTGATCTGGCCCGAGAACTCCTCCGACCTCGACCCCTTCCAGTACCCGCAGGCGTACGGCCGGATCCAGGAGGCGGTGAACGCGATCGGCGTGCCCGTCCTGGTCGGCGCCCTCGTCGACCACCCCGGCCGGCAGGGCTACATCGAGAACCAGGGCATCGTCTGGGACCCCAGGAAGGGACCCGGCGCCTCGTACACCAAGCAGCACCCCGTGCCCTTCGGCGAGTACGTCCCCTTCCGGCAGCAGCTCGGCAAGGTCATCAGCCGGCTGCAGCGTGTCCCGCACGACTTCTACCCCGGCGATCACACCGGCGTCCTCCACGTCGGCCCGGCCCGGCTCGGCGACGTCATCTGCTTCGAGGTGGCGTACGACGAGATCGTCCGCGACACCGCGGTCGCGGGCGCCCGCGCCCTGGTCGTCCAGACCAACAACGCCACCTACGGACGCACCGGCCAGCCCGAGCAGCAACTGGCCATGTCCAAGCTGCGCGCGGTCGAGCACGGCCGCGCCGTCGTCACCGCGGCCACCAGCGGTATCAGCGCCGTCGTGGCGCCCGACGGCACCGTGCGGCAGCGCAGTCCGGAGTTCACCCGCCAGGTCATCACCACACGCCTCCCGTTGCGTGACGACACGACGGTCGCCGACCGCGTCGGCGCAGGTCCCGAGTGGGCTCTCGCTATCGTGGGCCTTCTGTCCTGCGCTGCAGCGATCATGCTCGGCCGACGGGGACGTACGGAGGAGAAGGGGCAGCAGTGAAAGATGGCAGTGGGGTTCCACTGGGGGCGTCCCCGGCGGTGGCCGGGGGAGGAGCCCAGGGGAGGCAGTACGGCCCGCTCGGCACGGTCCTGGTGATCATCCCGACCTACAACGAGGCCGAGAACGTCAAGCCGATCGTCACCCGGGTGCGGGAAGCCGTGCCGGACGCACACGTCCTCGTCACCGACGACAACAGCCCGGACGGCACCGGCAAGCTCGCCGACGAGCTCGCGGCCACCGACGACCACGTCCACGTGCTGCACCGCAGGGGCAAGGAGGGCCTGGGCGCCGCCTATCTCGCGGGCTTCCACTGGGGCCTGGAGCACGGCTACGGCGTGCTCGTCGAGATGGACGCCGACGGCTCCCACCAGCCCGAGGAACTGCCCCGGTTGCTGACCGCCCTGAAGAACGCCGACCTGGTCCTGGGGTCGCGTTGGGTCCCCGGTGGCCGGGTCGTCAACTGGCCGAAGTACCGGGAGTTCCTGTCCCGCGGCGGCAGCACGTACTCCCGGCTGATGCTCGACGTACCCCTCCGGGATGTGACAGGCGGCTACCGGGCCTTCCGCAGGGAGACCCTGGAGGGCCTGGGCATGGACGAGGTCGCCTCCCAGGGCTACTGCTTCCAGGTCGATCTGGCATGGCGGGCCGTGAAGTCGCGCTTCCACGTGGTCGAGGTCCCCATCACCTTCGTCGAGCGCGTGCGCGGCGACAGCAAGATGAGCCGTGACATCGTCGCCGAGGCGCTGTGGCGAGTCACTGCCTGGGGTGTGGGCTCGCGCATGAACCGCCTGCTCGGCCGCAAGCGTTCATAAGGCCTGTCCGGGGATCTTCTCCGCAGCCTCCGCCGGCGGCGGCTGTGCCCGCCGGCGCCCCCGGCTACCGCTGAGGCCGGGCCGACCGGCCCCGCCCCCGGCTACCGCTGAGGCCGGGCCGACCGGCCCGGAGGAGCGGCACTGGGGCACCCCCATGTCGCAGGAGCGATCCGGGGGTCGGCCGCGCGGCGGAGCCCGGCCCAGGAGTCTGGGGCGGAGCCCCGCGGGCCGTCCGGCGTCCGCCCGTGTGCCGGACGGCCTCCGGGTTTCCCCAGAGTCCCGAGGGGCACTTGGGGACCCATGGTGCAATTCGGCTACACGATGATGACCGAACAGGCCGGGCCGCGGGACCTTGTCGAGCATGTCGTCCGTGCCGAAGAGGTCGGGTTCGACTTCTCCGTGACCTCCGACCACTACTTCCCGTGGCTGGACTCCCAGGGCCACGCCCCGCACGCGTGGACCGTCCTGGGCGCGGCGGCACAAGCGACCTCCCGCATCCCGCTGATGTCCTATGTCACCTGCCCGACGTTCCGCTACCACCCGGCCGTCGTCGCCCAGAAAGCGGCCACCGCGCAGCTCCTGTCCGAGGGCCGGTTCCGGCTCGGCCTCGGCTCGGGCGAGCACCTCAACGAGCATGTGGTGGGCGGCGGCTGGCCGTCGGTGGATGTGCGGCACGAGATGCTCGAAGAGGCCGTGCGGATCATCCGCGCTCTGTTCCGCGGCGGCTATGTCAACCACCGCGGCACCCACTTCGATGTGGAGTCGGCCAAGCTCTGGGACCTGCCCGACGCGCCCCCGCCCATCGGCATCGCGGTCTCCGGAGACCAGTCCTGCCGGATCGCCGGCCAGTTCGCCGATCTCGTCGTCGCCGTCGAGCCCGAGGCCGGACTGCTCGACGCCTTCGACCGGTACGGCGGTACGGGCAAGCCCCGGGTGGGGCAGCTGCCGGTCGCCTACGACCCGGACCGGGAGGCGGCGGTGCGCCGCGCACATGAGCAGTTCCGCTGGTTCGGCGGTGGATGGAAGGTCAACTCCGAACTGCCCGGCCCGCCCGCCTTCGACGCCGCGACACGGTTCGTGAGGCCCGAAGACGTGGCGGCGTACGTCCCCTGCGGTGACGACCCCGGCGCCTTCGTCGAAGCCGTACGCCCCTTTGTGGACGCCGGGTTCACCGAGATCGCCATGGTGCAGATCGGCGGCGACACCCAGCACGCCTTCCTGGACTGGGCGCACAGGACTCTCCTGCCCGCGCTGCGCGAGGCATGGTGAGGGCGGGGGCGGGGACCCGTTGCGGAGGTCCGCGGATCAGTCCGTGGGCTCGTGTGGTGGCGGCTGCTCGGGGTGAACGGCTTCCGGCTCCGGCGTGCCCCGAGGCCCGGTGCCCGCCACATCGGTGTCCGGCAGCTCCTCCTCAGCCGCGTCCCGCTGAAGCGGTTCCTCGGCGTCCCAGCGGTCGGGGGTCTCGTCCGTCGTGTCCGCCTGCTGGTCCGGCAGGTCCCGGGGCTGCGGGCGATCCGATGCCGGCGTCGGGTGACCGTAGCCGTTCGGACCCGGCGGGTCCGTACGCCGGTCGATCATGGCCTCTCCTTACTCGTCCACGGGGTTCGTGCACTGCGGCGCGTACCCGAAGCAGTGCACGAACATGCAGGCAGCGGCCCGATCACCGTCGCCGAGCGCAAGGGCCGGGAGTCCCGCACGTCAGCCCCTGACCCGGGCGGCCCGCATCACGCGGCGCTCGTCCTCGCTGGTGCCGCCCCAGACCCCGGACTCCTGCCCCGCTTCCAGGGCCCAGTCAAGGCACTCGGCCGCGACCCGACAGCGCCGGCACACGGCCTTCGCCTGCTCGACCTGCCGCAGCCCGTGGCCCTTACCGCTGATCGGGAAGAACAGCTCTGGGTCCTCGTCGCGGCACTCCGCGCTCTGACGCCAGTCCATGGATGACAAGACACTCCTCCTGTCTGTGTCGGGGCGTGCACCGCAAGCGGTACCCGTCGGCCGATACGTACCGCTGCGAGCCGTCGCGGTGTGCGACGGCATCAGCCGCCCGGGTACCCGATGACAGCGCCGCAACCCTTCTCCGCCTCCCGGGCCGCCGCGGAGCACAGGCACACTGGGAGGCATGACAACCGGCGCATCGCACCAGACCCAGCCGCCCCGCGGGCCGCAGCACTCGCGCGCCCGCACCGTCGTGCCCCTGGCCGTCGCTGCCTGGCTCGTGCTCGAGATCTGGCTGCTGACCCTCGTGGCCGACGCGGCCGGTGGACTGACGGTCCTGCTCCTGCTGCTGGCCGGGGCGGTGCTCGGCGGCTACGTGATCAAGCGCGCCGGCCGACGGGCCTGGCGGGGCTTCACCGCGAACGTTCGGGCGGCACAGAACGGCGATGAGCCGGCGACGGCGAACGATGAGAGCACCGGCAACACCCTGCCCATGCTGGGCGGCCTGCTGCTGATGGTGCCGGGGCTGGTATCCGACGTGGCCGGCCTGCTGTGCCTCTTCCCGCCGACCAGGTCGTTGCTGCGGCGCCGGCTGGAGGGGGCCATGACCCGGCAGATGCACACCGCGCAGCCGGGGTCCTTCGGCCACCTCTTTCAGCAGGTCCGGATCCACCGCCCCGACGGCAAGGTCGTCCAGGGCGAGGTGATCCGCGAGGACCGGCCCGGGGGTACCACGCCGGGCGACGACGAGCAGCCCCCGCCGCTCATGCGCTGAGCCGGTTGTCGGTGACCCTGGTCACCCAGCGCCCGCCACCGGCGAGCCCCGGTCACATAACTACGGCCGCGGGCTGTGCGGACACCTTCCGGTATCCGCACAGCCCGCGGCCGTAGCTGTCAGTACGCCCGCCGCGGGCGGTTTTACGCCGACTTGCGGTTGTCCCGCGGATGCACAGCGATGTTCATGGCACCAGAGCGCAGCACGGCCAGCCTCTCGGCCAGCACCTCTTCCAGCTCCTCGCGGGTCCGCCGCTCCATGAGCATGTCCCAATGCGTACGCGCGGGCTTGGCCTTCTTTTCCTCGGGGCCCTCGCCATCCACCAGGAGCGCCTGAGCGCCGCACGCCCTGCACTCCCACTCCGGCGGAATCTCCGCCTCTACCGAGAACGGCATCTCGAATCGATGGCCGTTCGGGCATGCGTACTCCACCGCCTGGCGCGGGGCCAGATCGATGCCGCGGTCGGTCTCGTAGCTGGTAACCACGAGTCGCGTGCCGCGGAGAGCTCGCTCACTCATGAATTGTGCCTCCCGGGCTTCTCGCCCACAGGACAGGTGTCGCTGTCGTTGTCATCCGGTCAACGTCCGGTCGGCGGTGAAGATTCCCGTTCCGGGTCATGCGTCGCCCGTCGTGCCGCCCCTTTTTGTACCCACCGGCGCCCGGTTTGTCACATCTGGCAGCAGATGTCACCCAGCGTTTTCGGAGCTTTAGCGCGCAGTAACGGTACGCCCGGGGGTCCAAGGGCGTACACTACCGGCCTTCATGCGCCAGCCCTAAATCCGGTCCGGTACGGCATTGCCTGCGGCCTCCACAGCGCGCCGCACCGGCAACCGAGCCAGCAGCACGAATCCCACGGCGAAGAACACCACCAGCGAGACGATCGCGGTCCGGTAGCTCCCGGTCAGCTGGTAGGCCAGACCGAACAGCAGGGGGCCGAGCCAACTCGTGCCCCGATCGCTCAGCTCGTACACCGAGTAGTACTCGGCTTCCTTGCCGCGCGGTACGAGATGGGAGAACAGCGACCGCGACAGCGCCTGGCTGCCGCCCAGCACCATGCCGATCGCCGCCGCCAGGACGAAGAAACCCACGGGCTGGTGTGCCGGCAGAAAGAACCCTGCCCCGATCGTCAGCGTCCACGCCACCAGCGAGCCGAGCACCGTGCGATGTGCCCCGTACCGCGCGGCCAGCCGGCCGAGCAGCAGGGCGCCGAACACCGCCAGCACCTGCACCAGCAGGATCGCGCCGATCAGTGCCGTCTCGTCCAGGCCCAGCTGCTTGCGGCCGTAGAGGGACGCCTGTGAGATCACCGTCTGGATGCCGTCGTTGTAGACGAGATACGCCAGGAGGAACGCGAGGGTGAGCGGATGCCGGCGCATGTGCTTGACGGTGTCCGCCAGTTGCCGCCAGCTCTGGCGCAACGACCCCGCGTCCGCGCCGTCGGCGCCCGGGGTGTCGCCCACGCGGTCGCGCAGCCGCACCAGCGGCACGACCGTGAACGCAGCCCACCACAGTCCGGCCGAGGCCAGGCAGATCCGTACGGCCATGCCCCCCGAGATCCCGACCGCGTCATGGCCGAGGAAGAGCGCCAGGTTGGCGATCAGCATCAGCGCGCCGCCGGCGTAGCCGAACGCCCAGCCGCGTGAGGAGACCGCGTCCCGTTCGTGCGGCTCGGCGATCTGCGGCAGGAAGGCGTTGTAGAGGACGATCGAGGCCGCGAAGGCGGCATTGGCGATGATCAGCAGTACGCCGCCCAGCAGATACCGGTCCCCGCTGACGAAGAACATCGCCGTCGTCGCCGTGGCCCCGGTGTACGCGAACACCCCGAGCAGTGCCTTCTTACGGCCGGTCCGGTCCGCGATCGCGCCGGCCAGCGGCATCACGAACACCGACAGCAGGACGGAGGCGGAGACCACGTACGCGAAGTAGGCGCCCGCCCGCACCGGTATCCCGAGGGGATGGACGTATCCGCCCGCGTCGGCCGCGGCCTCGGCGACATCGGTGAGATAGGGCCCGAGGAAGACCGTGATCACGCTGGCGTAGAAGACCGAGTTCGCCCAGTCGTAGAAGTACCAGCCGCGCTGCTCCCGGCGCCGCCGAGCCGATTCGTCAGCCGCGTCGGCCGTGGCTCCGGCCGCGGTGTCGATGCCCATACGGTCCCCCTTGCTCCTGAAGGCTCGCTCGCCGAGGGCGCGTGGGCCCGGTGCCGAATCCCCGGGACGGGGCCGGGAGTTTCGGCCATGGGCGCGCCGTGCGGCTCGCGAACCGCCGCGACGGAGCGGGGCCAGGGCAAAGGTCAGACCCAGACTCCCCGGTCGGTCAGCACCGTGCGCAGCGTATCGATGTGGTCGGTCATGATGCCATCCACACCCAGGTCGAGGAGCGCCGCCATGCGATCTGCCTCGTTCACCGTCCACACATGCACCTGCAGACCGTGGGCGTGCGCGGCCCGGATGAACGCCCGGTCCACGACCCGGATCCCCGACTGCCGCTCCGGCACCTGCACCGCGACTCCGGTGCGCCGCATCCACGCGGGCAGCCCGTACGAGCGCAGCCGCAGTCCCAGCACCCCGGTGGTGCCGTACGACGTCGCCAGGCGGGGCCCGGCCAGTTTCAGGGCGCGTGCCACCCGGCTTTCGGAGAAGGAGCCGATGCACACCCGGTCCCAGGCGCTGGTGCGGCGTACCAGTTCCACCAGCGGGACGAGCGCCCCCTCCGCCTTGATGTCGACGTTCCAGCGCGCGTCCGGAAAGGCCTCCAGCAGCTCCTCGAACAGCGGCAGCGGCTCGCGGCCCGCCACGCGCGCCTGCCGCACCTCGGACCACGGCAGCGCCGCTATCCGGCCGCTGGCGTCGGTGACCCGGTCCAGCGTCGCGTCGTGGAAGGCGACCAGCGCGCCGTCCGCGGTGACGTGGACATCGGTCTCCAGATAGCGGTAGCCGGCGGCCACCGCCCGACGGAAGGCGGTTGCGGTGTTCTCCAGGCCGTCCGCGGCTCCGCCGCGGTGAGCGAAGGCGAGCGGAGCCGGATGATCGAGAAAGGGATGCAGGTCGGTCACCGCGGCAGTATGGCGTCCTGCCTTCCGCCGCCGTGAGCCACTACCGGTGAACGGGTGCCGTCAGACTGGGAAATGGCGAACACCCGCAGGAAGAACTGGGACAGCGGGCCGATCGCCAGAGCGTACGCCACCGTGCCGACCCCGACCGAACCGCCCAGCAGAAAACCACTCGCCAGCACCGAGAGCTCAATCCCCGTGCGCACCAGGCGGATGGAGCGGCCCGTACGCCGGCTCAGACCGGTCATCAGGCCGTCCCGCGGGCCGGGCCCGAAGCGCGCCGAGATGTACAGGCCCGTCGCGACACCACCCAGCACGATCGCGAAGGCCAGTAGTGAGCCCCGCAGCGCGAGGCCGCGCGCGTCCGGGATCAGGGCCAGCGTCGCGTCCATCGACAGGCCGATCATCACGACGTTGGACACGGTGCCGAGCCCCGGTCGCTGGTGCAGGGGGACCCACAGCAGCAGTACGCAGGCGCCCGCGACGATCGACACCACACCGATCGACAGCCCCGAGTGCTTCGACACCCCCTGATGGAACACGTCCCACGGGGCCAGCCCGAGCCCGGCCCGCACCTGCAACGCCGCACCCACCCCGTACAGCACAAGCCCGGCGTACAGCTGGAGCAGCCGCCGGGTGAGACGACGAGACCTCATGGATCCAGACAAAAGAACCCTCCCTGGTGGTGGCACTGGCCTGACCCATGACACCATGTGGCCTGGAACATTCGAGTTTCCATGGCCAATTCCGGGAAGGTGGACTGGCAACATGGCTCATTGGACTTCGGCCGTGGGGGCCGCACAGCTGGCCCGGCTGCTGAGATCCCAGGACCTGGCCGGACGGGGGAACGGGGCGGGCAGCCGCCGGGTGCCGGCCTACCGGGCGCTCGCCGACGGTGTGCGCCTGCTCGTCCTCGAAGGCCGCGTCCCGGTCGCCGCCCGGCTTCCCGCCGAACGGGAACTGGCCGCCGCCCTGGCCCTCAGCCGTACCACGGTCGCCTCCGCCTACGAGGCGCTGCGCACCGAGGGATTCCTGGAGTCCCGGCGCGGCGCGGGCAGTTGGACCGCCGTGCCCGCCGGCAGCCCGCTGCCCACCCGGGGCTTGGACCCTCTTCCGCCCGACGCCGCCGAGTCGATGATCGACCTCGGCTGTGCGGCCCTGCCCGCCCCCGAACCGTGGCTCTCCCGCGCGATCCAGGGAGCGTTGGAGGAGCTCCCGCCGTACGCCCACACCCACGGCGACTATCCGGCGGGCCTGCCCGACCTGCGGCAGGCCCTCGCCGACCGCTACACCGCACGCGGTATCCCGACCATGCCCGAGCAGATCATGATCACCACTGGGGCGATGGGCGCGGTCGCCGCGACCTGCCACCTGTTCGCGGCCCGTGGCGAACGCGTGGCCGTCGAGTCGCCCAGTTACGCCAACGTCCTGCAGCTCATGCGGGAGGCGGGCGCCCGGCTGGTGCCCGTCGCCATGGGCGACCGCCTCGGCGGCTGGGACATCCCGGCCTGGCGGCAGGTGCTGCGCGACGCCGCACCGCGCATGGCCTACGTCATGGCCGACTTCCACAATCCGACCGGGGCGCTGGCGACCGAGGACCAGCGGCGGCAGCTGGTGGAGGCCGCCCGTTCCGCGGGCACGGTGCTCGTCGCCGACGAGACGATGTCCGAGCTGCGGCTCGACGCGGACACCGAACCGCCCCGCCCTGTCTCGGCGTTCGACCCCGCGGGGAGCACGGTCGTGACCGTGGGCTCGGCGAGCAAGGCCTTCTGGGCGGGGCTGCGCATCGGCTGGGTCCGTGCGGCGCCCGACGTCATCCGCAGCCTGGTCGCCGCGCGCGCCTACGCCGACCTGGGCTCGCCGGTCCTCGAACAGCTCGCCGTCACATGGCTGTTGCGGGACGGAGGCTGGGCCGCGGCCGGCGACATCCGCCGGCAGCAGGCGCGCGAGAACCGCGACGACCTCGTCGCCGCGCTCCGACGGCACCTGCCCGACTGGGAGTTCACCGTCCCGAAGGGCGGGCTCACCCTGTGGGCCCGCACCGGCGGGCTGTCCGGCTCCCGGATCGCCGAGGCGGGGGAGCGGCTGGGCGTACGGGTGCCCTCCGGGCCGCGATTCGGCGTCGACGGCGCCTTCGAGGGCTTCGTACGGCTGCCGTTCACGGTGGGAGGCGCGCTCGCCGAGACGGCCGCCGGCCGACTCGCTGCCGCGGTCCGCCTGGTGGAGAGCGGCGCCCCCGTCGCGGCGGACGCTCCCCGGAGCCTGGTGGCCTGAACCCTCCCGGCGGGCCGTACGGGTCTGTGCCCAGGGCATCCCGGCCTGTCAAGCGGCGACGACAGCACGTCAGTTGTCGGCGGGGGCCGGTACCGCCGTGGGCTCGGTGCCGAGGGCGCCGGTGCGCTCGGGCAGCAGACCCAGTACGGCCTGCCGGTGGGCTTCGCTCGTCGTGTCGTCGTACGGATCAGGCGTCGCCGGCACCTGGAGCCGGTGCACCGGGCCCGATCCAAGGCGTGCATAGCCGCGTCCCGGCGGAACGTCGGGCGGGGGCGTGGTGTTCGGCGGCGCGCCCAGCACCGCCCGGACCTGCTCGGCAGGAGCCGGGCCGAGCACGACCCGCGCCCGGGTGTGCGCCCGCACGGTCTCGGCCAGCAACTCCAGGCTGTCCAGCTGGTCGGCGATGGCGACCGTGACCTGGACGGCCCGCCCGTGCCGCAGCGGCACCTGCAGGAGATCCTGCGGGTCGGTCCGTCCCTCGGCGGTGGCGAGGTGGCTGAGGACGGCGGGCCGGTCGAGGAGGACCCACAGCTGCCGCAGGGTGTCCTCCGGTAGCGGACGGCCGGTCTGCCGGGCGTGGCTCGCGGAGATCAGCCGGCGCTCCGTCTCGTGTGCCACCCACTCCAGGATCGCCAGGGCGCCCCCGAGCCCGGACTCCACGGCCAGGACCCCGGACCGCCCGGCCAGGCACGCGAACTCGCCCGTGCCACTGCCGTCCACGACCAGCACGTCCCCGTGGTGCAGCGCCTGGAGAGCGATGGAGCGCAGCAGCGTGGTGGTACCGCTGCCGGGCTGGCCCAGGGCGAGCAGATGCGGCTCCATGGATCGCGGCCCGGTGCGCCACACCACAGGCGGCGCGTCCCGCGTCGCCTCGTCGCCGGCCACGGGCACCGTGCGCTGCACGCCGCCCGGGTCGGTGAAGCCGAGCACGGTCTCGCCCGGCGCGGTGACGAAGCGTTGGGCGCAGATGTCGGTGGGCAGGGCCGCGAGCACGGTGAGCGTCAGGTGGTTGGCCTCCTCCTTCCACACGAAGAGATACTCGCGCCCCCGGCCGGACTTGGCGTGGAGCAGCTGCTCGATCCGTGCGCGGGAGGCGGGGTCGCTGTCGGTGAAGTAGGGCGGGTAGCGCAGCCGCAGTAGCGTCAGTCGCCCGTCGTCGTCGAACGCGAACTGCCGGAAGGCCGCTTTCCAGTTACCACCGTGGGTATAGAGCGCCCTTGGGTCGTCGGGAGCGGAGAAGTACGGCACGAGCGCCTCGTACAGAACGCGGAGGCGTAGGGCCTCGGTCTCACTGGGACCGGTCCGGGCGGGCGTACGAGAGCCCCGTCCGGCCCAGCCCGCGGCGGCCATCAGCGCGATGAGTGCGATCAGCGGGCCGTAGGGCATGAGCGCGACCAGCATGAGCGCGGCAGCCCCGAGAAACAGCGTCGGTCCGCGGCGCTCCTTGGGGGTTGCGGACCACCGGCGCCGCCCGGTCGCAACCAGGCGGCGCAGTCCGCGACTGATGATGATCAGCGGATGGAGGACATCGGTGGCGCTGTCGGCGGCCGTGCGCGCGAACTCACGGCTTCGGGCGATGGACGCGCAGGAGCGGAGGATGCGGGGCAGCGGTCGCCGGACCAACGGTGTTCTCCTGTGGTGAGTGGTGCGGATGCTTCGGTTCCCCGGCCCGGCTAGAACTTGATCCCGCCCAGCAGGCTGGCGAGGCTTGCCGTACCGGCCTTGATGCCCGGTGCGATGGCGGTGCTCGCCAGGAAGAAGCCGAAGAGGGCGCAGACGATGGCGTGGGACGGCTTGAGGCCGCTCTTCCGAAGGAAGAGGACGACGATGATGGCCAGCAGCACGACGCCGGACATGGACAGAATCATGGGGTTCTCCTGTGCTGGTGGGGGGACTCTCACCATGAGTACTTCCAGGGTCACAGCATGTATCCAACCGAGGAAAGCCGCAAATGGAGGAATTGTCGTGAAACGTCGGCGGGTCGAGGTGCGCGCCTCACCCACGGGCGGACGCTGAGCTGATCACTGCCCCGCCCGGTCCGGCTGATGTCCGGGTGGCCCAAGTACGCCGTCGGATCACTCGTACGGGCGCAGGCCCTGGAAAGGTGGATCAGGAGATGAGCGCTCCGGGAACGGGAGACGGCACAGGTCCGGTGGATCCGGAGGTCATCGAACTCGCGAGCAAGGTGTTCGACTTCGCCCGCACCGGCGACACCGCCACGCTGGCCGCCTATGTGGATGCGGGAGTTCCCGCCGATCTCACCAATGACAAGGGCGATTCGCTCGTCATGCTCGCGGCCTACCACGGCCACGCGGACGCCGTGAAGGCCTTGCTGGCGCGCGGCGCCGACCCCGGGCGGATCAACGACGGCGGGCGGACTCCGCTCGCCGGGGCGGTCTTCAAGGGCGAGGACGAGGTCGTACGCGTCCTGCTGGAAGGCGGTGCCGACCCGCAGGCGGGCACCCCTTCGGCCGTGGACACGGCGCGGATGTTCGGCAAGTCGGAGCTGCTCAAGCTGTTCGGCGCGGAGTGACCGGACCCCGCCGGTCGAGGGTCGCAGCAGCCGGAGAGCCTGCTGCGGGAGGTCCTGGCCCTGGCCCCAGGGGACTGGCTGGCCGGCGAACCGGGATTCGACTCGCCCGAGCAACTGCGGGAGGCGTACGTGGCGCACCTCGCCGAGCGTGCGGCGCGGTCGGCCGCGTGGCTGCCCGAAGGCTTCGCCTCACCGGAGCAGCTGCTGCGCGCCGAGGCCGAGCGGACGGCCGTCACCCCGGGCCGGCCGCTGCCTGGCTGCAGCACATCCCCCCTGAGCGGCCCGGCCGCCCGGCTGGGCACCTCATGTCGGACGATCTCGACGCCCTGGCCCGGCAATTCGCCAAAGACAGGGCTGGAGCGACATCTACCGATAAACACCCGTTGAGAGCACAATGGTGCTGCGGCCCAGGCCGCGCGCCGCGCGGCCGCCAGACTTGCAGGAACCGAAGGAGGCGAGTCTTATGGCCGACCTCTCGCATCGCGGTGACATCACGGCTCACCCCGATGTTCACGAGATGAGAGCCCGGTACGCGCAGATGCTCCGCGACCGGGAACCTGTGGTCGTCGACGGAGCCGTGCTCCTCGTCGGCCTTTACTGTGCGATCTCCCCCTGGGTAGTCCACTTCTCCGCCACCCGCCCCGACCTGACCATCAACAACCTGGTCCTCGGCCTCGCCATCGCCGCCATCGGACTCGGCTTCACGGCCGGCCGGGCGGGCCTGCGCTGGACCATGGCGGCCATGGGCGTGTGGCTGATCATCTCGCCGTGGGTGGTGACCCGTGGACCTGATGCCGGAATGATCTGGAACAACGTAATCCTCGGCGCGCTCACCTGCCTGTTCGGACTGGCAGCCATGGGCGGCCTCGCGAAGGGAACCCGAGCCCAGACCTAGTGGAACACACTCACCGAGCACCGGATCGAAGGAGGCCGCGCGCGCGGCCTCCTTCTCCGTGCCGGAGGGCGCGTGGCGAACCCAGAAGCGACGGTCCGCGGCCGGGCTCGAAGCGCAGCCCGGCGTACCGGGTGCCCGCCGGGCCCTCTGTGAGGTGTGCGTGAGTGTCCGGGCCGACCACCAGCAGCCCCGTCGGCCCAGATCAGGTCGGTGCAGCCGTCCGGCAGGATCCGGTGCGGTACGGGGCCTGCCGGACGGGTCAACAGCACCGCGCCGGGCAGCCGCGACGTCCGTTCCTCGCCCTCCAGCATCACGCTGCGGCGCGCCGCACTCACCCATTGGGCGGCGCTCGGCGGCGCGTTCCCGCCCAGTCCTTCGGCCCCTCGGTCACCTGCGCTGACGCGCCATTCGTGGGATCGGTGATGGTCCGTCCGGTGGACGGCGGCCGCGCGTCGGCCGCGCGCGCCGGACGAGGTGTGGAGATGACATGGGTGCACGGCGCGGAGGCCGAACGCGGGCGGCAAGGAACCGCATCCGTGCCGAGGGAGATCGCCCATGCGTACTGCATCTCGGGCTGTGGTCGGGGCCGCTGCGGCGGCTCTGGCGGTGGGAGGCTCGGCGGCGGTGTCGTGGGCCGATCAGCAGCCATCGTTGAGTGTGACGCCATCGACGCCGGGGCCGGCCGCCCACGTGACGCTGGTTCAGAAGGGCGGTTGCGCGGCACGGTCGATCAGGGCGACATCGGCGGGCCTGGCCGATACGGCGACGCTCACCGACAAGGGCGGGAGCCGCTATGTGGGCTCGGCCCGGGTGTCGCCGCACGCCAAGGCCGGCCGGCCGTACATGGTGACCACGCACTGCCCGGGCGAGGGTTCCTCGACTCTGGGCGGGTTCACGCTTGGTCAGGTCGCCCGGAAGGGATCCCGCGCCGGCGAAGGCGGCAGTATCACCGGCGGGAACTCCGCCGCCGTGGCCGTCGGTGAGGCTCTCCTCGTGACGGCCGCCGCCGGAGCTGTGATCACCATGCGCCGCCGTGCCGTCCACGACACCTGACTCCTTGGCAGACCATGACGTCTCTTTCATCGCCTCCGGTTCTCCGACGTCCCCGCCCCGGGCGCCGGAGAACCGGAGGCCTCGGCGTAAACGGATCCGACAGAAAGGCAGATTCGTGAGACTGGTAGACCTGGGCCGTGTACCCCGTGCGTGTCATCGCCGCAGGCTGATGGCCCATCTGATATCCGCAGGCCTGCTCGGCGTCCTCAGTGTTGTCCCCGCCGCAGGCAGCGCCTGGGGCCGAGACTTCGATCCTGTCCCCGCGCCATGGAGCGGTCCGGCTCAGGACGTCCACGGTACGGACAGGGGTGGCAACGACCTGACCGCCATCGATGACGAACCCTGGCAGCCCGAACCGCAAGCGGATGAGCCGGAGTTCCGCGACGTGGGGATCGCGCTGCATCAGGCTCCGGGAAGCACCTGGGACCGGCCCGTGTTCGCGGCCCGCATCTCCGCCGCCTACGGAGTCCCCGGCAACTGGATCGCCGGTCACCACACCGGCGTCGATCTCACGGTCCCGATCGGCACCCCGGTCTACTCCGTCGGACCCGGCGTCGTCGTCCGCGCCGGCTCGGGCGGCGACTACGGGCGGATGGTGCTGATCCGCATGAACGACGGGCACTACACGCTCTTCGGCCATCTCTCGCGCGTCTTCGTCAGCCCCGGCCAGCGGGTCACCTCGAACACACTGATCGGCCTGTCCGGCAACTCCGGCAGATCCACCGGGCCGCATCTGCACTTCGAGGTACGCAAGACCTCACAGTACGGATCGGACATCGATCCGCTGGGGTATCTCGTCAACAAGGGCGTCCGCGTGTGACAGCCCGGAAGATCCTCCGTGCCGATGCCGCCGCCCCGCACCTGCGGGTGGCGGCACCGGCCGGCAGGGCCCGGGATATCACAGGAGCACGGCGGTCAGCCCGATGGTCGTGCCGGCGAGTGCCTTGCTCACCGGACAGTTCGCCTTGGCGTCCTCAGCCGCTGCCACAAAGTCGCTCTCGCTGATCCCCGGTACCCGGCCCTCCACCGCGATGATGATGCCGGTGATGCCCTTGCCCGGTTCGAAGGTGACATTCGCCTTGGTCACCAGCAGGGTCGGCTTGTTACCGGCCTTGGTGAGCCCGTTGGTCAGGGCCATCGAGAAGCAGGCGGAGTGGGCGGCGGCAATCAGCTCCTCCGGGCTGGTCTTTCCGCTCGGCTCCTCGGCCCGGGACGCCCAGGTGACGGGAAAGTGCCCGACTCCGGAAGAGTCGAGAGTGACCTCGCCCACCCCCGTCAGCAGATCACCCTCCCAGTCCGTATGTGCGGTACGCGTGGTGGCCATGAGTGAAGTCCCTTCTGTGCAGCGGATGAGGCCAACCCGATCGTCCGCCCCCGCACGTGGGGATGCCGCTCCCGACGCGCCGTACGATCCCCCTGCCGTACCCGCGCGAGCCCGGGGGATGCCGGCCGGGCCGCCACCGGACGCCGGCCGCTACCTCTCCGGCCGTGGCCTGTCGGGCCAGGCCGGTCGTCGCACCAGCGTGATCCACTCGTGGTCGTAGTGTCCCGGCACCGCCCTGCCGGCTGAGGCCCAGCGCTCGACCATGGCGGCGTAGATCGGAACGTCCCCGGCTCGGGCAACCGTTTCTGCGAGCGAAGGCTCGGCCAGTGCCCTGCGCTGTCGCGTGGCCGGACGAAGCTGCGTCGTTGTCACAGCGGGCCAACGCTCCGCACCGCCCGGCGGTCACCTTTTCCGCGACTTCCTCACCCGCATCGGCGCCGCCTCGTACACGCCATCGAAGGCCCGCGGGGCGGCTGGACGGCGGATATGACAGACCGATCGTCGCACTCTTTCGGGGGAGAGAGCCGGTGTGGTGCACCGGGTGCGGGCTCCCTCAGGCGCGAATCTTGGGGCAGACCTGGACGCCAGTGGTGAAAGGACTCCTCATGGCCTTGTCTCAGGCACTCGGCGGGCCTCAGCTGGCAGTTGATCTAGGAACGGCCAACACCCGGGTACGCGGTGCACACTACGCCAGCTTCGACGGCGCTTCGGTGGTGGCGATCGACAACCGTACGGGCAAGGTGGTGGCGGTCGGCGATGCGGCGAAACGGATGGCAGGCCGCACGCCCCCCTCCCTCGACATCGTCCTGCCCATCCGCCGCGGGGTGATCACCAATTTCGATGTCGTCACCCGCCTGCTGTGGCATGCCCTGGGAAACCGCCGTCGGCGCCTGACGTCATGGCGCCCGCCCCGAGTCGTCGCCGGTGTGCCCGTGCAGGCCACCGAGGTGCAAAAGCGCGCTGTCGAGGAGGCATTCCAATTCGCCGGAGCGCGGACCGTCCATCTGATTCCCAAGGTGACGCTGGCGGCCATCGGGGCCGGGATCCCCGTCTGGGACGCGATGAGCACCATGATCGTCGATGTCGGTGCCGGTACGACCGAAGTGGCCGCCTACGACTACGGCACCATGGTGGCCTCCCAGTCCACGACCTGCGCCGGCGAGGCCTTCACCGCCGCGATCGGCAGCTATCTGCAGCGGGAGCACCAGCTGGCCGTGAGCACGGTGGTGGCGGAGGAGGTGAAGCTCACGATGAGCCGGGCGACGGCCGGCGGTGAGGACATCCGGATTCCGGTGCGCGGCCGTGACCGCGTCACCGACATGCCCAAGACCGTGCTCGTCCTGGCGAGCGAGCTCATGCCCGTGGCCGAGCCGGTGATCAGACGCATCGCCCTCACCGTGGGCTCGGTCCTGAGCCACTGTCCGGCCAGCGTGTCGGAGGACATCGTCGGCCGGGGCGTGGTGCTCACCGGTGGCGGGGCGCTGCTGGGCGGCCTGACGGAGCGGCTGAGCCGCACGACGGGCCTGGCCTTCCACCTCGTCGACTCCCCGCTGACCTCGGTGCTGGAGGGCGCCGCCCGCTGCGTCGCGGACTTCGAGCAGCCGTCCTCCCACCAGCCGCTGCTCGCGCCGGTGTGACAGCCGTCGCTCCCGATACATCATCAGTCGTACTGATGCCACGAGTCACTGATGTTCCGTCAGGCTGACTCCCCTTATGGAGCAGAAACGCGCGGCACCCGCCGCTGATCGTTCCTACGGTGCAGATATGGACACGATGCCTGGACTGAAGACGCGCACCGCAGTGGCCACCGTCGTCACATGTCTGGCGGTGGCCTGCCCGTCGGCACCCGCGTACGCCGACGACGAGGGACAGCGGAACGCGCCCGCCGCCGCGGCCGGCAGGTCACTGCTGGAGCGCCCGGGGGTGCACGTACTGCCAAAACCCGGGGCGCCCGCCCTCCCCGGGGGACTCTCATCGCTCTCCTGGGTGGTCTCGGACGCGCGCACGGGACAGGTGCTGGCAGCCAAGGACGCCCACCGGCGGATGCCTCCCGCAAGCACGCTGAAAACCCTGTTCGCGGTGACGGTGCTGTCGGCACTGCCGCAGGACGGGCTCCGCAAGGTGAGGGCCCGCGACCTCCAGAGCATCGGCGCCGGCAGCAGCATGGTTGGGATCCGGCCTGGGCAGCGGTACACCGTGGCGGATCTGTGGCGTGGGGTCTTCCTCAGATCGGGCAACGACGCGGTGCACGCGCTGGCCGCCATGAACGGCTCGATGCCGAAGACCGTCCGGCAGATGCAGGCCAGGGCCCGTGCGCTCGGTGCTCTGGACACCCGCGTCGTCACACCGGACGGGTACGACGCGCCCGGCCAGGTCTCCTCGGCCTACGACTTGAGCGTGTTCGCCCGCGCCGGACTCGCTGACCCCCGCTTCGTCCGGTACAGCTCGATGCGCAGGACGGACTTTCCCAAAGGGCGGGCCCGGGACGGAAGAGTCACGGGCTCCTTCGAGATCCAGAACACCAACCGCCTGCTGGTCGGTGCGCCCGGGCTGAAGCCGTACCGGGGCCTGATCGGGGTGAAGAACGGCTACACCAGCCGGGCCGGCAATACCCTCGTCGTGGCCGCCCGCCGTGGCGGCCGGACCCTCGTGGTCACCGTCATGAACCCCCGGTCAGGGCTGCACAACGCCGTCTACCGGGAAGCCCGTGCCCTTCTGGACTGGGGATTCGCGGCAAGCGGCAAGGTCTCCTCGCTCGGCCCGCTCGGCGCGTCCCGCGGCAGCACGACATCCCGGACGCTGCGCCGGCCCCCCGTCATGGGGGCGATGGGTGCCCCGCGCGTGGCCTCCGCGGATCGCCGGCACGACACCTCGCCGGTCGGGCTGTGGCTTGCTGCAGGCGCCGCTTCTGCCGTGGTGTGCGGAGCCGTCCCGGTGTTGTGGCGTCGGCGGACTCCGCGCGGTCCGGCACGATCGTGACCCGCCGGGGGCGTGGGTCGCGCCCCGGATGCTCGGTCAACGGCGGTCATGTGCCGGAATTTTGCTTCTCAAGTGCGACGGGCGGCAGGTAGTCGCCGATGAGCTTGCGGTGCCACCACATTCTGGTCCGCAGCAGCTCCTCGCGTGTGGTGAAGCGGTACTGGTACAGCCGCGCCCGTACATGGATGGGTGGGGTGTCGGGGAACGGATTGGAGCGCAGGAGCTTCAACGTCACCCGGTCGTTCTCCAGCAGGCGGGTGACGAACGGCAGTAGCCAGGACTGCGCGTAGACCGGTGACAGCGCCGCGAACCACATCAGCCAGTCCAGCCGCAGATGGTATGGGGCCCATTGGGGCGGGATCCGCCGTGGGTCGCCAGGCTTGCCTTTGAACTCGTACTCCTTCCACACCGTGTCAGGCGTGATCTGCGGCTCGTCGGTGCCCTCGATCACCACTTCCCGGCGGGTGCGGCTGATGGAGCCGAACGCGCCGTAGGTGTTCACCAGGTGGTACGGGTTGAAGGAGCGGTTCATCTGCTGGGTGCGGGAGATCAGATTGCGGGCCGGCCAGTAGCTGAGCACAGCCACCAGGGCGGTCGCCGCGAGCACCACGACCTCGTACCACAGCGGTGGCGCCGGGAGCTTCGGCGGAGTGGGCAGCGGCAGCACCTCGGCTGCCATCGCCCCGTCGATCGCCGGGATGGCGAGCACGATCGTCACCCAGTTCAGCCATGCGAAGTTGCCCGAGAGTACGAGCCACAGCTGGGTGACGATGATGATGCCCGCGGCCACGCTCGCCACCGGCTGCGGCGTGAACAGCAGCACGGGCACGATGAGCTGCGCCACATGGTTGGCCGCTACCTCGACCTTGTGCAGGGGCCTCGGCAGATGGTGGAAGAACCAGCTCAGCGGCCCGGGCATCGGCTGGGTCTCGTGGTGGTAGTAGAGGCAGGTCAGGTCGCGCCAGCAGCGGTCCCCACGCATCTTGATCAGCCCTGCGCCGAACTCCACCCGGAACAGCAGCCACCGTGTCAGCCACAGCACGAGCACCGGCGGCGCCGTCCGCTCGTTGCCCAGGAAGACCGCCAGGAACCCCGCCTCCAGCAGCAGGGACTCCCAGCCGAAGCCGTACCAGGTCTGACCGACGTTGACGATCGACAGATACAGCGCCCACAGGACTGCCCACATCAGCATCGCCGCCCACAGCGGCACATGGTCGGCCGCGCCGGCCGCGACAGCGGCGGAGAGGGCGACGCCGAACCATGCGACGGCGGCGAAGAAGCGGTCTGAGTAGTGGAAGTGAAAAAGGCTGGGCGCCATCCGGAACGGCACCCGCCGCAGGAACGACGGCACCGGCAGCATGCCTCGCTCCCCGATGAGCGCTCTGAACTGGTTGGCCGCTGTCAGGAACGCGATCAGATACAAGGCGGCGAGTCCCCGCTGGAAGACCAGCCGGCTCAGCCAGTACTCGGGTGCCGTGAACCACTCCATACCGCCTGCTCCTCGGTCACGGTCCGCCGATGGGCCTTCCCTTCCACCATCTCAGCCGCTGCCACTCGGGTCGGGCTACGGCACGCAGTCCCATTCATCCGCATGGCGGGGTACGACAGTACGCAACCGTTGCGTTCTGGGGCGACCGGGGCACCGGCGTGCTCCAGCGGGAGCCGCCGTACTCCAGGACGACGTCACGGCGGCCATCCGCGCGGCGGTGTTCCAGGAGCTGGCGGTGGCCGGGTACGGGCGGCTGACCATCGAGGCCGTCGCCCGGCCTGCCGGAGCCGGCAAGACGGCGGTGTGCCACTGGCCTGCCAAGCTGCAGATGCGGGGCCTCGCCGTGGTCCGAGCCCCCCTGCCGCCTGGCTACCTCGACCGACTCGCGCCGGCTCCGCGGCCGGGGCCCTGCCCCCGGCGACATCTGAACCGGCGCCTCGGGATGCCGTAGGCGGGCGATCGTGGGTGCAATGGGGGTACGGGCTGCGCGGCAGACAGCGCCGGGGCAGATCGATGTGCGGGCGCGCCCGGCGGATCGATGTGCGGGCGCGCCCGGCGGCCAGCGTCGGAGGCGAGGAGGGCTCCCGGTCATGACCAGTGCGACCCGGTTGCTGAGGGCCTTGCCGGCCGACTACCGCGACCGTCTGATGGAACTCGCCCGCGAGGTGTCCTTCCCGCAGGACGCCCGGATCTTCGAGGAAGGCGGGGAGGCGACCGGCTTCTGGGTCATCCGGTCGGGGGCGGTGACCTTGGACCTGAAGCTGCCGGGGCGCCGCAGCACGACCGTGGAGACGCTGGGCCCCGGTGATCTGCTCGGATGGTCCTGGCTCTTCCCCCCGTACACCTGGGATTTTGGAGCCGAGGCGCTGAGCCCCGTACGCGCCTACGCCTTCGACGGGGCCGAGGTACGGGCGCTGTGCGAGGCGGACCCGGCGCTCGGATACGTGCTGACGCGGACCGTCGCGGAAATCCTCGCGCACCGCGTGCAGAACGCCCGCACCCGCCTGCTCGAGCGGTCTGTCCACTGACCGCTGCCGGCTGGGCCGCTAAATGGGTGGCTCCCCGGCTCACTGCCCGCGAGTCGCAGCAGGCGCTGGACGAACTCGAACTGCTGGCGCACCGGGGCGGGTTCGGGCCGCTGCTCGGCGAGGCCGGCTGAAGGGACCCAGCCGGAGATACGGACGTGGCGCCCGCCGGCATCGCCGGGGGCGCCACGGGTGTGGAGGCAGGGCCAGGGGCTGCTCCCGGCCGTACCACCCACAGGGGGTGCCGAATTCCGGGACCCTTCCTGAACCTCCAAGCGGTGTCAGGCGTTGAGGCAGGTGTTGCCCATGGTCGGGTTCAGCACACCGACGACGCTGACAGTGGCGCCGCACACGTTGACGGGAACGTGGACCGGGGCCTGGACGGTGTTGCCGGAGATCACACCGGGAGAACCGGTGGAGACACCCGTGGCGCCCGAGTCGGCGGCGGCGACACCGGCGGCCCCGGTCACGGCGGCACCCGCAACGGCGGTCAGAACAGCAGCCTTGGCAATACGCGACATGAACGTAGAACCTTTCATTGTGTGCAGAAGGAAGATCCCGTCCGAGTGGGGCCGGGACCGGATCAACGCTTCAGCCGCGCCGAGGTTGCGTTCCGCACGCAAACGGGTGATGGCCGGGTGCTTCGGTTGTCTATGAGTGACATATCATCATTTAGCCAGCACGCGCAGCAGATGCTCGGCCACCGCCGCCATCGCGTCGCGAGCCGGGGCGAGATATCTGCGGGGGTCGACCACGGTGGGATGCGCGTGCAGGCCCTCGCGTGCCGCGCCGGTGAAGGCGACGTTGAGGGCCGTACCCACGTTGATCTTCACCATCCCCGCCTTCACGGCCTGCCGCAGCTCCTGATCCGGCACACCGGAGGAGCCGTGCAGGACCAGCGGTACGGGGACGGCCTGGCGCAGCCGCGCGATCAGATCGTGGTCGAGCCGCGCGGTGCGTTCGGTCATCGCGTGCGAGCTGCCGACGGCCACGGCGAGGGCGTCCACCCCGGTCGCGGCGACGAACGAAGCCGCCTCCTGCGGATCGGTCCGTACGCCCGGGGCGTGCGCGCCGTCCTTGCCACCGATCTTGCCGAGTTCGGCCTCCAGCCAGATGCCCCGCTCGTGTGCCCACCGCACGCACTCCGCCGTCCTCCGGATGTTCTCCTCGTAGGGCAGCTTCGAGGCGTCGAACATGACGGAACCGGCGCCGGCGGCCACGCCCGCGTGCAGCAGCTCCCGGTCCTCCACATGGTCGAGGTGCAGCGCCACGGGCACGGCCGCCGCCCGGGCGATGGCGGTGCAGGCAGCGAGGACCGGTTCGACCGCGCCCTCGTGGAACCGCACGGCGTTCTGGCTGATCTGCAGGACCACCGGCAGCGCGGCCGCGTGAGCGGCCAGTGCGATCGCCTCGGCGTGCTCCAGGGTGATGATGTTGAAGGCGGCGAGGCCGCGCCCTTCGGCAGCGGCGTCGGCCATGAGGTCCGCGGTGGCGGCGAGTGGCATGGCTGTTCCTCCGCTTCAGTGCAGGACGACGGAACGGGTGAGGTTCCGCGGGCGGTCGGGGTCGTAGCCCTTGTCCTCGGCGATGGCCACGGCCAGGCGCTGCGCCCGTACCAGGTCGGCCATGGGGTCGAGCGGGCCGGTCGCGGCGGTGGGGCAGGAGTCGGCGACCAGGATGCCGCCGACGCCCCCGACCTCGTCCCCGAGCCCCTTGGGCAGATCGCCGAACGCCCAGGCCACGCGGCCGGGCCCGGTGATGCTGACCGGCCCGTGCCGGTATTCCATCGCCGGATAGGCCTCGGTCCAGGCACCGGCCGCCTCCCGCATCTTCAGCGCAGCCTCCTGGGCGAGCCCGTATGTCCAGCCGGTGCCCAGGAAGGTGAACTGCTCGGCCGCCAGGACCTCCGGCGACAACTCCTCGTCGACCGCGCGCTCGGCATCGGCCACGGCGGCGGTCAGGTCCTCGCCCAGATGTGCCCTGAGGAGGGCGAGCGCGCTGGTGGCGAACCGGGTCTGCACCACGGAGCGCTCGTCGGCGTAGTCCAGCACGGCGACCCGGTCGGCCGCTTCCATCACGGGTGTGGCCGGGTCCGCGGTGATGGCCGCGGTGGCGGTGGTGCCCTTCAGCCGGGCGAGCAGCTCCAGCACCTCGGTCGTGGTACCGGAGCGGGTGATCGCCAGCACCCGGTCGTAGCGGCGTCCGACGGGAAATTCGGAGGCCGCGAAGGCGTCCGTCTCCCCATGGCCCGCCCGCTCGCGCAGGGCCGCGTAGGACTGGGCGATGAACCAGGACGTACCGCAGCCCACCACCGCCGTCCTCTCGCCCGGCTGCGGCAGGATGCCGGCCTGGGACGGGGCGTACTCCGCGGTGCGGCGCCAGCACTCGGGCTGTGACGCGATCTCGATGGCCGTGACGGACGAGCCGTGGGGCATGGAGAGCTCCTCAGAACAGAGCAGCATGATGCTCGAAGATGCTTGTTTCTATGGTCGACCAATCATTAAAGAGCGAAAGTGCTGTGTCGTAAAGTGAGCGGGGCAAGGGCAGGGAGGTGCCGGGGACGTGTCCAAGCAGGAGCGGTGGGGCGCGCTGATGGAACTGCTGGCGGCGGAAGGCCGGTTGCAGGTCGAGGAGGCCGCGGCCGCCCTGCGGGTGTCCGTGGCGACCATCCGGCGCGACCTCGACGAGCTGGCCGCGCAGCAGATGCTGGTGCGCACCAGGGGAGGAGCCGTCGCGCACGGCGTGTCCTACGAGCTCCCGCTGCGCTACAAGACCGCCCGCAAGGCCTCGGAGAAGCAGCGGATCGCACAGGCGGTCGCGGAACTGGTGGCCGTCGGCGACGTTGTGGGCCTCAACGGCGGCACCACCACGACCGAGATCGCCCGCGCCCTTGCGCTGCGTGGCGGCACCGCGCAGTCGGGCGGGCGGGCCCCGGCGCCGCCCGCCCCGGCTCTGACGGTGGTGACCAACGCGCTGAACATCGCCGCCGAGCTGGCCGTACGACCGCATATCAAGATCGTGCTCACCGGTGGGGTGGCCCGCCCGCAGACGTACGAACTGGTGGGCCCGCTGACAGGCGGCGTGCTGCGGGAGGTCGTCCTGGACATCGCGGTGCTGGGCGTGGACGGCATCGACCCTGTACGGGGCCTGATGGCACATCACGAGGACGAGGCGGCCGTCAGCCGCCTGCTCGCCGAGCGCGCCCACCGCGTGGTCGTGGCCGCCGACTCCTCGAAGATCGGCAGGCGCGCGTTCGCCCGGATCGCCGGCCTGGACCGGGTGAACTACCTGGTGACCGACACCGGAATCGCCCGGGAGGCGCAGGATCTGATCGCCGAGTCCGGGGTCAAGGTGATCGCCGTCTGACGGCCGGGGTCTGAGCCTCAGGGCAGGAGGACACGGGCGTGGCAGACGGACGGGGTGCCCCATACGTCGCGGACGGCGCGGGCTTTGCGGATCCACAAGGACAGGTCCAGCGCTTCGGTGCAGCCGATGGCCCCATGGAGTCGCAGGGCCGTGCGCGACGCGGCGTAGGCGGCTTCGCCTGCCGCGACCTTTGCTGCCGCCACCTCGCGGCCGGCTGCCGGCTCTCCCACCCGACTCCCACCACCACCCTCAACAGAGCTTCGCGCTCCCGTATCTGCCGCCGGGGCCAGGGCGGCGGAGTGGACCAGAGGCTGCGCGAACTCCAGGGCCATGAGCGTGTCGGCCAGGCGGTGCTTCACCGCCTGGAACGAGCCGATCGCGACCCCCTACCGCTTCGTGCGCGACACCGTCTGGGACGCCGCATCGTGGTACCGGCCGGGGGGAAAGCACAGCCCGAGGAGATCGCCCGCCAGTACCTGACGATGGTGCTGGACGGCATCGCCCTTCGGAGTTGACATGGATACCGAGGACCTCTGAGAGGAGCAGCTGCCATGCCCGAGGCCTACATAGTCGAAGCCGTGCGCACCCCGGTGGGCAAGCGGGGCGGCGGCCTGTCCGCCGTCCACCCGGCTGACCTCGGCGCACATGTGCTGAAGGCGCTGATGGAGCGCTCGGGCGTCGACCCGGCAGCGGTCGAGGACGTGGTCTTCGGCTGCCTGGACACCGTCGGGCCGCAGGCCGGGGACATCGCCCGCACCTGCTGGCTGGCCGCCGGGCTGCCCGAAGAGGTGCCGGGCGTGACGGTCGACCGGCAGTGCGGCTCCTCGCAGCAGGCCCTCCACTTCGCCGCCCAGGGGATCCTCTCGGGCACCCAGGACCTGGTGGTCGCGGGCGGCGTGCAGAACATGTCGCAGATCCCGATCGCCTTCGCCAGCCGCCAGGCCACCGAGCCGCTGGGCCTGAACCAGGGCCCGTTCGCCGGCTCCGAGGGCTGGCGCGCCCGCTACGGCAACCAGCCCGTCAACCAGTTCCACGGCGCCGAGCTGATCGCCCAGAAGTGGGGCATCACCCGGGAGGCCATGGAGGAGTACGCGCTGCGCTCGCACCAGCGGGCCATCCGGGCCATCGACGAGGGGCGTTTCGACCGTGAGCTCGTCCCGTACGGGGACGTGACGACCGACGAGGGCCCGCGTCGCGACACCTCGCTGGAGAAGATGGCCGGGCTGCAGCCGCTGCTGGAAGGCGGCCGGCTGACCGCCGCGGTCTCCTCGCAGGTATCCGACGGCGCGTCCGCGCTGCTCATCGCCTCCGAGCGGGCGGTCGCCGAGCACGGCCTGACGCCGCGCGCCCGCATCCAGCACCTGTCCGTACGGGGTGAGGACCCGATCCGTATGCTCTCCGCGCCGATCCCGGCGACGGCGTACGCGCTGAAGAAGTCCGGTCTGTCGCTGGACGACATCGACCTGGTGGAGATCAACGAAGCCTTCGCGTCCGTGGTGCTGGCTTGGCTGAAGGAGACGGGAGCCGACCCGGACAAGGTCAACGTCAACGGCGGTGCCATCGCGCTGGGCCACCCGCTCGGTGCCACCGGAACCAAGCTGATGACGACGCTGCTGCACGAGCTGGAGCGGACCGGTGGCCGCCGCGGGCTGCAGACCATGTGCGAGGGCGGCGGCCAGGCCAACGTCACCATCATCGAGCGAGTCTGACGGGCCATCACCCATCGTCGTGCCGGGCGTCAACTCCCGGCAGAAGGAGAGGCCGTGTCCGCCGGCGCCCCGGTACCGGCAGGGCGCGGAGGGTTTCGCGGGCCTCGGCCATGATGCGGCCGACCAGCTCCGCGCAGGACGGCAGGTCGTCGATCGGTCCGGCGACCTGCCCGGAGGCCATCCCCCGAGGTCGGTGCGGCCGTCCACCGTCTGGGCGTGCGGCCGCGTCGCGCGGGCAGCGGCACCAGCGCCGGGCCGGCGGCTGCCCGGGGCACGCGCTCAGAGGGTGTAGGTCCGGCCCTCGTGGCCCCACTCGCCGACCTCGGGCCGCGCGCCGGCGTCCATCGCCCGGATGCAGGGCCGTCCGATGTGCGCGTAGACCACGCGCCGCACCCGGTGCCGTACGGCCCCGGCGCCGACGTCGTGGACGGTCGCATGGCCGCCCACGCCACCGCGGAAGCGGATCGGCCGGTCCCAGGCCGCGGCTTCGGCGAACATCAGATCCGCGTCCGCGGCCCACGGCGGGAACTCCCAGAACTCCGGAGCCCATACCGCCACCTGGTCACCGGCCTCGATGCGGTAGCCATAGGTCGGATGGGAGGTGTGCACGACCGAGCACAGACGCACGCGCAGCTCACCCAGCGTCAGGTCCCGAGCCCGCGGTTCGACGCCGCGCTCGGCGGCCATCCGGCGCAGCGCTGAGCGGAGCTCCGCCCGCTCATCGGTGACCAGCCAGGCGTCCAGGCGCTGGGGCGGGTCCGCGCCCGGACCGCCGTCGAAGGCCACCCGGTGTCCGCCGTACCGCAGCAGCAGACCGGCGGGCGCGAAGCGCGGCGAGTTCATCGCGCCGACCCCGAGCAGCGTCAGCCGGGGGCGCGGCGCCTGAGCCATGCGTCCGCCTCGGCCCGGCGCCGTCAGCGCCGGTAGGTGCCGACGAGAGTGCCGTTGGCGATCTGCTGGCGGTCGACGGCGCGGTGGACCTCCTTGGCTGTCGCCCGGTCCGACAGGTCGATCCCGGCGGCGAGGGCGTACAGATGGAACAAGTACCGGTGCGCGTTGTCACCCCTGGGCGGCTGCGGCCCGTCCCACCCTCGGTCCCCGAATCCATTGGCGTGGAGGGTTCCGCCTTGCGGCAGCTGCGCGGCGTCGACGCCGCGGCTGTCCGGTGAGATGCCGGTGACCAGCCAGTGGATGAAGGTTCCGGACGGTGCGTCGGGGTCCTCGCAGACGAGCACCAGCTCCTCCGCCTCCTCCGGTACGCCTGACCAGGTCAGAGGCGGCGAGAGGTTCTCGCCGTCCCTCGTGTAGCGACGGGGGATCCCCGCATGGTCATTGAATGCTGAACTGTGAAGCTCGATTCCGGTCATGCTCGCCGCTGTACCCGAAGCGGAGACTCCCATTCCGGCCTATGGCTCCGTCGGCGCCCGCCTCGGCGAGGGAATCGTCGGGGGCGGCTGGGTGTCCTGTGCCTCAGCGGAGGCCGGCTGCCGCGGGATCACCGTCCGCGCACCAGCCGGCAGGACGGCCGTATCGGCGGCCTCCGCGCCCTGCAGCAGGTCCAGCGCCAGGGCGGCGGTCCAGCTGAACGGGCAGATACCGCGCCCCTGTCCGCTGTACGGATCCACGTACTCGGCGAAGTGCGTACGCTCCGCCGCCGCCAGGGTCGACTCCCGCAGCTGCGCTGCCTCCGCCGGCCTGCCGCACTGCACCAGCCCCCGGTGGATGAGCCAGGCGGTGTTGAACCAGCTGGGACCCCGCCAGTACCGGCTGCCGTCGAACGTCGAGGCGGTCAGGTCGTAGCTGGGCACCATGTGCCGCCTGCCGAGCTGGAAGTGCTCGCCGTGTGCCGTGCGCAGCAGCGCCGCGACGATGTCCTCGGGCAGGCCGGGGACGATGAGCGGGACCAGCCCCGCGACGCTGCGCCCGCTGATCAGCCGGCCGGTGGCCAGGTCACGCGCGGCGAAGATCTCGGCGGTCGGATCCCACAGCAGCTCGACCAGGGCGCGCGTCAGCTGTTCCGCTCGCCGGCGGTGGGTGGCGGCGTCCGCGCCGATGGCGTCGGCGATCTCGGCGAGCGCGTACTCGGAGGCGATCAGCAGCGCGTTGAAGCAGGGGTCCTCGACGGCGAAGTCATGCGGCGTGCGGGCGTCGTCGTAGCCGTGCTCGCGGTAGGTGAGGGCGAGGCGCACGTAGCGCGCGTAGTCGAGGTCGGTCGGGCGCTCGGCGGGCCGGCTGTGGTCGAGATCGGCGCGCCGGTACGAGCCGGGCGTGGTGGGCTCGACCCGCTGCAGGGGCCGGTCCCAGACCGGGCTGTTGTCCAGGCCCGGTTCCCAGGGGTGGACAATCGCGGCGAGACCGTGGCCGCCCAGGTTCCGGGAGGCTGCCAGGTAGCGGTGCCAGGCGGCGAGGCTCGGGTAGACGCGGTCGAGGAAGCCGCGGCGCCGGGACTCGGCCGGGTCGGCCAGGTGTACCTGCCAGACGGCGACGGCATGCACCGGCGGCTGCACGATACCCGAGGTCTGGATGTCCACAGGGGCCCCGCAGCCGCGGCCGGCGGTGGAGGAGCGCCAGAAGTCGGGGCTCGGGAAGTACGCGCCGAGCGGCACCGACGGGTTGAAGACAATGTGCGGAATGCGGCCGTCGCCCCACTGCGCGTCGAAGAGCGTCTCCAGCTCCCGCTGGGCGCGCCGCGGCGAAAGATGGCGCAATCCGATCGCGATGAACGCCGAGTCCCAGCTCCACTGGTGCGGATACAGCGCTCGCGAGGGTACGGTCGCCCGCCCGGTCCAGTGATCCCGCAGTACGCGGATGGCGGCTTGGCGAAGCTGCCGGCGGCTGTCGACCGCGGCTGCGGATGTGGGGGGCTCCAGGGCACTCGTCATACGCCTGCCTCACGGTGGACAGGCACGCCGGTGCCAGGGGCGCGGTCGATGTCAGGGCATGCGTGAGGGGCGGCGAGAGCTGACATAGCCGGCCGTCCCTCCGAATCTCCTTGACGCCGAGATTTTCAACAATGTCGCATATCGTAGATTCCGCATTCAATGTGCAGGTCTGTGAGATTGAACATATTCAGACACGGCCTTTGGGTGATCCAGGAGGAACGGGAGCGAAACAAGGGAACAATCCCCGCGTTTCCTACAGGAGTGGTGCGGGGAGCCCGAAAGGCGGTTGACGCGATGCCCGAGCTGCCGGACGTCGAGGGATTCCGGCAGGTCCTGGCTTCATGCGGGCAGGGCCGGCGCATCGAACGGGTCGAGGTGCGCGATGCGGGTGTGCTGCACGGAATCACCGCGCGGCGGTTCAAACGCGAACTGGAGGGCCGACGGTTCTCCGCCCCGACCCGGCACGGCAAGTGGCTTGTCGCCCGTACCGACGACGGTCTCACCGTGCTGCTGCACTTCGGCATGACCGGGCGGCTCCTGTGCAGTCAGGAAAGCGACCCGCTCGACCGGCACGACCGCGTGATCTTCGCCCTGGACGGTGATCAGCTGCGCTTCCGGGACCAGCGCAAGCTGCAGGGCATCTGGCTGACGGACGATGCCACCGTCGAAAAGATCCTGTCCGAGCAGGGGCCGGACGCGCTGTCCGTGGACCGCGCCGAATTCGAGCAGCTGCTGTCCGGCCGACGCGCGGCGATCAAAGCGGTGCTCACCGACCAGTCCGTGATCGCCGGACTCGGCAACCTGCTTGCCGATGAGATCCTCTGGCGGGCGCGTATCCATCCCAGGGCCCGCGCCCACGAACTCACCGACGACGAGCGCCGACGGCTCTACACCGAAATGCGCCGCGTACTGCGGGCATCGGTGCGTGTGGGATGCGTACCGCCGCGGCCGTCCTGGCTCACCGGCCGCCGGGACGACCCCGATCCGGCGTGCCCGCGCTGCGGGCACCCGCTGCGCCGCTCCCGGACGGCGGGCCGCAGCACCCTGTGGTGCCCGCGATGCCAGCCGGAGAAATCCTGACCGGCCCGGCAACCCTGGGCCGGCGGGTCAGTCCGCGATCAGTACGCCCACGCCGGTGATCCGGTCGGCCGCCAGATCGGCCAGCGCCTGGTCGGCCCGGTCCATGGGATAGGGGGTCAGTCGGACAGTGGGCCGGACCCGCTCCGCCTCCGCCAGGAAGGCGCGGCCGTCCGCGCGCGTGTTGGCCGTCACGCTGCGCAGGGTCCGCTCCTGGAACAGATGGCGCTCGTAGTCCAGGCCCGGGATGGGCGTCAGATGGATCCCGGCCACCGCCAGCGTTCCGCCCCGGTCCAGCGCGGCCAGCGCGACCGGCACCAGCTCACCGGCCGGCGCGAACAGGATCGCGGAGTCGAGCGGTTCGGGCGGCGGTCCGGCCCCGGCTGAGGCCGCGCCCAATTCCAGCGCCAGCCGCTGCGCCTCGGTGGTGCGGGTGACGACATGCACGGTGGCTCCGCGCGCGATGGCCAGCTGGGCGGTCAGGTGGGCAGAGGCGCCGAATCCGTAGATACCGAGCCGGCCGTCCTGCGGCAGGTCGGCACGGAGCAGCGCCCGGTAGCCGATGATCCCCGCGCACAGCAGCGGTGCGACCTCCGCGTCGCTCCAGCCCGCTGGCAGGTGGTAGGCGTACCGGGCGTCGACGAGCGTGTGATCGGCATAGCCGCCGTCGATGTCCCAGCCGGTGTAGCGGGAGTTCGGGCACAGGTTCTCCCGCCCCGTACGGCAGAAGCGGCACTGGCCGCAGGTTCCCGCGAGCCAGGCGATGCCCACCCGGTCGCCCAGGCCGAAGCCCTCGACCTCGGAGCCGGCGGCGATGACCTCGCCGACCACCTGGTGACCTGGGGTGCACTGCGGTTTGCGGGGCGGCAGATCGCCCTCCGCCAGGTGCAGATCGGTCCGGCACACGGCGCACACCCGTACCCGTACCAGCAGCTCGTAGGGCCCGGGCGCGGGCACGAGGCGTTCCACGCGCCGCAGCGGCCCGGAGCTGACCGGGCCGGGGCGCTCGACCACCCAGGCGCGGGTCACCGACGGGATCTGCGGCTCCATCCAGTCCCTCCTCTCACGGGTCCGGGTACCCCGTGTTCGCCGCTATGAGCCCGGTCGTTCCAGCAGGGTCCGGAGCGCCCCTCAGTCCACCGGCCAGGTGTGGACAGGGGCGTTGAGATGCATGTAGTCCATGTACAGCCGGGTCATCCGGCGCAGCGCCTCATGGCGGTCGACGGCCGCCACCTCGTCGATCGCGTGGAACACCTCGCTCTGCCACGCTGCGCCGTTGCGCCCGCTCACGCACCGCTGCTCGATGATGCCGAGCATCGGCTCCCGCCAAGCCGCATCCAGCCCGGAGCGCTCCAGGCCCTGGTGGGCCAGCGGCAGCAGGCGCCGCAGCACCAGTTCGCTCGCGGGGACCTCGCCCATCCCCGGCCAGTACAGGCGGGCGTCGATGCCGTGCCGTGCCGCCGCGTGCAGATTGTCCTGGGCGGCGGAGAACGACATCCGCGTCCACACCGGCCGTTCCTCCTCGGCCAGGGCCCGTACGAGCCCGTAGTAGAACCCCCCGTTGGCGGTCACGTCGGCCATCGTCGGGCCGGCCGGCAGGACTCGGTTCTCCACCCGCAGATGGGGTTTGCCGTGGGCGACGGCGTACACCGGCCGGTTCCAGCGGTAGATCGTCCCGTTGTGCAGGGTCAGTTCGGACAGCTCCGGCATGTCCCCGCGCTCCAGGGTCTCCACCGGGTCCTCGTTGTCGCACAGCGGCAGCAGCGCGGGGTAGTAGCGGACGTTCTCCTCGAACAGATCGAAGACCGAGGTGATCCACCGTTCGCCGAACCACACCCGTGGCCGTACGCCCTGCACCTTGAGCTCCTCGGCACGGGTGTCGGTGGCCTGCTCGAACAGCGGGATGCGGGTCTCGGGCCACAGCTCCTCGCAGAACAGGAAAGGAGAATTGGCCGCCAGCGCGACCTGGACGCCCGCGATCAGCTGGGCCGCGTTCCAGTAGTTCGCGAACTCCTCGGGGCTCACCTGCAAGTGGAACTGCGTGCTCGTGCAGGCGGCCTCGGGGGTGATGGTGTCGGCCCAGGTGCGCAGCCGTTCCACCCCGTCGATCGCGATCAGCAGATCCTCGCCCCGCGCCGCGAACACCTGCTCGTTCAGCAACCGGTAGCGCGGATTGTCCGACAGCGCCGCTGCGCTCACATCGCTCTGCCGCAGCGTCGGCAGAATGCCGATCATGATCAGGTGCGCGCCCATGGCCGCGGCCCGCGACTCCGCGTGATTGAGGGCGTCGCGAACCTCCTGCTCCCAGGCGCCCGGGCCACCGGCGGTCAACTGGCGCGGCGGAATGTTGATCTCCAGGTTGAACCGGCCGAGCTCGGTGGACCACGCCGGATCGGCGATCGCCTCGAGCACCTCGGTGTTGCGCATCGCCGGCTCTCCGGCCCCGTCCACCAGGTTCAGCTCGATCTCCAGCCCGACCCGGGGCCGCTCGGCCTCGAAGCGCGACTCGCGCAGCATCCGCGCGAAAGCGTCCAGACACAGCTGCATCTTGTGCCGGTACCTGCGGCGGTCGTCGCGGGTGAACACCAGCGCCGGGACATCCCGTCCCATCAGCCCTCCCGAGGTCTCCTCGGCAGCCGCCCCCGGATCTCAGCGTCGCATGCCGGGACCCGCGCGGGCCAGCGGTGAGCGGAGGGGACGGACAGCCACCGACTCGGCTCGGCGAGGGATGTGCCAGTGCCCGCGACAGGGGGGTGTAATGGAGACGTGCGCCTGCAGGGGGCCCTTATGGAACTCAGCCGGCCATGGCGTGCGGCCCATGCGCTGGTCGCGATCCCGCTCGGGCTGATCGCCGCGGTCATGGTGGTGGACATCTTCTTCTTCCCGTGGAACGTCCACCTCGGCCCGCTGCTGGTCGCCGCCCCCGCGATCACCGCCTCCTTCGGCGGTCCTCGGCTCACCGCGCTCATCGGGGCCCTCGCCGTGGCGGCACTAGTGGTCGTCGGCTTCGCACGGGGCGGCGTCACCACGCTCAATCACGAGGTGCAGATCATCGCCCTGGTGATCATCTCGGCCTTCGTCGTCGTCTACACCTACCTGCGCGAGCGGAGGGAGCGCCAGCTCTCCCAGGTACGCTCCGTGGCCGAGGCCGCGCAGCGCGTACTGCTCAGACCCCTCCCGCGGGCCATCGGCCCGCTGCAGGTCGCGTCCGTATATCTGGCCGCCGAGGCCGAAGCGCACATCGGTGGCGACCTTTACGCCGCGGCGCGCACCGACAACACCACACGGCTGATCATCGGCGATGTCCGGGGCAAGGGCCTGGAGTCCATCGGCGATGCCGCGCTGCTGCTCGGGGCCTTCCGGGAGGCTGCCCATCGGCATACGACGCTTCCCGAGGTCGCCGCCTATCTGGAAGGCAGCGTGAGCCGCGATCTGATCGAGCTCGCCGAGGAAGAAAAGGACGCCGAAGAGGACTTCGTCACGGCCGTGGTCCTCGACATACCCCACCACGCCCCCGAGATCCACCTGATCAATCTCGGTCATCCCCCGCCGCTGCTGCTCCGCCGGGGCGAGATCATCCCTCTCGAGCTCAGCCGTCCCGCTCCGCCGCTGGGCCTCGGCGCACTGACGGATCCGGTCTACGAGGTCGGCACCTGCCCATTCCTGCCCGACGACCTGCTTCTCCTCTACACCGACGGCGTGATCGAAGCCCGGGGCGTGTCGGGCGAGTTCTATCCGCTTGCCGAGCGCCTCACATCCTGGAACGCGGGCGGCCCCGATGAACTGCTGCGGACCATCCGCGCCGATCTGCTGGACTTCGTGGGCGGAAGCCTTGGCGACGACGCCGCGCTGATCGCCATCGAGCGCACCCAGTCGGCGTGAACCAGCCCACAGGCGGCACGAGTTTTGGGACCGGTTCAAGGACTTCATCGAGCACCGCGGCTGTGAGACCGGAAAATGGCCGCGGCCGGAGCCCCCCGGGTGACCGCATCCTGCCCGCGGGACCGGTTTCACCGCACCCCATGAGGCCGCCTGGCGTAACCGGCCCCTCGGGCATCCCAAAAGGGTGAAATCCTCCAAGCATGGGTTGGGAGGATGTCGCCGACGAGCTGTACGGGCTGCCGCCCGAGGAGTTCACCGCCGCCCGCGATCAGGCGGCACGCAACGCTCCGCGCGGGCAGGGCGCCAAGATCCGCGCCCTGCGCCGTCCCACCATGGCCGCCTGGGCGGTCAACCTCCTCGTACGCCATGACCGCGAGCAGATCACGGCGCTGCTGGGCCTCGGCGAGCAGCTGCGCCGTGCCCACCGGGAGCTGAACGGACAGCAGCTGCGCGACCTTTCACAGCAGCAGCGGCAGCTCGTCTCCGCGTTGTCGCGGCAGGCTCAGCAGCTCGCCGCGAAGGCGGGCCGCCGGGTGGGGGAGAGCGTCCTGCGCGAGATCGAGGCCACCGTGCACGCCGCCCTGGCCGACCCCGATGCCGCCCGGGAGTTGGCCACCGGCCGGCTGGCGAAGCCTCTGACCCCTCCTGTCGGCTTCGGCCCGCCCACGGAGGCCACCGTTCACCGGCTGCGCCCGGCGAAGTCTCCGGGCGGCGCTGTGCGGGCGCGTCCGGCCGAGGTGACGGATCTGGCCGCACGCCGCCGGCAGCAGGCCAAGCAGGCCGAGCAGGCCCAGCGGGACCGCGCCGAGCGCGAGCAGTACGAGCGGGTGGCCCGCGCCCGTGAGCACGCGGAAGCGCTCCAGCAGGCCGCCCGCGCGAGTGCCAAGGGAGCCGTCACGGCCGACCATGAGCTGGCGGGCAGCGAAGAGTGGCGGCAGCAGGCCGAGACCCGGGCCGAGCAGCTGGAGGCCGAACTGCGGCAGGTTCGTGAGGAACTCGGCAATGCCAAGAAGGCGGAGCGCGCCGCCCGCGCGAAGGCGAAGCGGGCCCATGAGGCGGCCGGTCGCGCCCGCGAGCGCGCCGAGGCGGCGGCCGCCCAGGTGGAGCAGGTACGGAGCGGCAGCCCGCGCGGCGAGCGCCCGGACAAGCGGTGACGGGCGCAGCCCGGAGCACCCCGGGGGGAACTCACCCCGGTGACAGCGAGCGTCGGCAGCACGCGAATCGGCTCATGGCGCAGCATGGTGTCCCGAAGAGCGTTTCCTGCCCTGCGACAGAGGAAGCGCCGCACAGAGGAAGGCGGATGGGGGCACCCATGAACACCACTGTTCGGCTCGCACAGGAGCCGGAGGCCGATGAACTCCTCAGCCGTAGCCCGCTGGCCCTGCTGATCGGAATGCTTCTCGATCAGCAGATCCCCATGGAGTGGGCGTTCACCGGCCCGTACACCATCGCGCAGCGCATGGGCCGCGACGACCTCGACGCGCACGAGATCGCTGCCTACGACCCGGAGGCGTTCCAGGCGCTGCTGTCGGCCAAGCCCGCCGTGCACCGTTACCCGGGCTCCATGGCCAAGCGGATCCAGCAGCTGTGCCAGTACCTGGTCGAGCACTACGACGGCGAAGTGTCCGGCCTGTGGCGCGACGTGCGCAGCGGCAAGGAACTTCTCGAACGCCTCAACGCCCTGCCCGGATTCGGCAAGCAGAAGGCCCAGATCTTCCTCGCGCTGCTGGGCAAGCAGTTCGGGGTGAGACCCGAGGGCTGGCGGGAGGCGGCAGGGTCGTATGGCGAAGAAGGCTCCTACCGCTCGGTCGCCGACATCACCGGGCCCGAGTCGCTGGCCAAGGTCCGTGCCTACAAGCAGGAAGCCAAACGCGCCGCCAAGAAGTCCTGAGCGAGGCGTGGCCCGATCCTTGCGCATAGGGGCTCTCCGGCCACTCGTGTGACGACGGCCCCTGCCTGCAGGGTCGTGCGTATGACCTCCTGCCTCACACCCCTCCCCGCGCCCGCCGTCCGGCCCCGCGTGCACCGCGCCTGGCCGGTCGCCGGAGCCGCGGCCTTAGCCATCGTCGTCTCCGCCGCCTTCACCGCCGTACCAGGGCTGCTCGTCGGCCCGCTGCACCAGGAATTCGGCTGGTCACGCAGCACCATCGGATCCGCGGTCTCGGTGAACATGGCCGTGTACGGGCTGACCGCCCCCTTCGCCGCCGCGCTGATGGACCGCTTCGGCGTCCGCCGCGTCGTCACCCTCGCGCTGAGCACCACCGCCGCGGGCGCGGCCGTGACCACGGTGATGACACAGCCCTGGCAGCTCGTCCTGGCCTGGGGAGTGCTGGTCGGAGGGGGCTGTGGTGCGATGGCGATGGCCTTGGCCGCGACCATCGCCGGCCGCTGGTTCGTCCGGCGGCGCGGTCTCGTCACCGGCATCCTGACCGCGGCGAACGTGTTCGGACAGCTGGCGTCTCTGCCGCTGCTCGCCTGGATCATCGACCGCTACGCGTGGCGTCCGGCCGCGCTGTCCATGACGCTGGTCGCCCTGGCCGTCGTACCGCCGGCGTGGCTGCTGCTGCGCGACCATCCCGCCGACGCGGGCGTGGAGCCGTACGGGGCCGAGGAGTTCCAGCCGAAGCCCGCTCCGGCGTCCGGGGCCGCCCGGCGGACAGTGGGGGTGCTGCACCAGGCGGCCCGGACCGGACCGTTCTGGCTGCTGGCAGGGACCTTCGCGATCTGCGGCGCCTCCACCAACGGCATCATGCTGGCCCACTTCGCCCCCGCCGCGCACGACCATGGCATGCCGATGACGGCCGCGGCCTCGCTGCTCGCGCTGATCGGGGTCTTCAACGTCGGCGGCACCATCGCCTCGGGGTGGCTCACGGACCGGTACGACGCCCGGCGGCTGCTCGCCGTCACCTACGCCCTGCGCGGGACCTCGCTGGTCTTTCTGCCGCTGCTGCTGGCACCGGTCGTGCGGCCGTCAATGATCTTCTTCGTCGTCGCCTTCGGCCTGCTCGATGTGGCGACCGTGCCGCCGACCATCGCGCTCAGCCGGGAACTCTACGGCCCGGACGGCGCCATCGTCTTCGGGTGGGTGAGCGCCGGGCACCAGATGGGCGCCGCGGTAGTCGCCTTCCTCGGGGGCGTGGTACGGGATGCGCTGGGCTCCTACGACATGGTCTGGTTCGCCTCCGGGGCGCTGTGCGCGATGGCGGCGCTGATGGCGCTGGTGCTGCGCTCGCCCGGGCGGCGGCCCGCGTATCCGCACACCCCCGTTACCGGTTGACCCCGAGTCCCTACCGCACTTTCGTCGCGGTTCTTACCCTCCGGCTAGGTTGCCTTTACGCGTGCCGACTGACGCGCTGCACGTCCGCCTGGCCGACGAGGCTGTCGCGCTGGACGGCGAGGGACCGGGCGCGTTCCTCGACGCCGCGGACGTGGTCGCCGCGGCGGTGCGCGCGGGATGCGACGCCGTCCACCCCGGCTACGGCCTGCTCGCCGAGAACGCGGACTTCGCGCGGCGGTGCATCGACGGGTGCCTGACCTGGGTGGGGCCCGGCCCGGATCTCCTCGAGGTGTTCCCCTGCTGAGCGATGCGGGGGCGCATGGCCGCGCCCGCGGCTCGCGCCCCTGCATCGACACCTGGTGAACAGGCCCGCTGTTACGCGGTGACCACCGTGCACAGTTCGGTGGCGGCGAACTCCCGTACCGCCTCCGGTCCGGCCCCGCCGTCGGTGAGCAGCGTCCAGGGCCGCTCCGGCAGCGCGTGGTAGGGGAACGGACTGCTGCCCAGCTTCGAGGCGTCGGCGAGTACGCACACCTCGCGCCCCCGTCGCGCCATCAGCTGCTTGATGTGCGCCTGTTCCAGGGAGGGGCACGAGAGACCGTCGCGCGCGTGGACGCCGTCGGCGCCGAGGAAGACCCGGTCGGGGGTCATCCGCCGCAGCATCTCCTCGCCCGTGGGACCCAGGATCGCCCCGTTGGGCCGGCGCACCCGGCCGCCGAGCACGATCAGCTCGACGCCGGGTGCGTCCGCGAGGTGGCGCAGTGCGGTGGTGGAGTTGGTGATCACCGTCAGCCCGTCGCGCGAGCGCAGGTACCGGGCGAGCCGTCCCGTGGTGGTGCCCGCGTCGATCAGCACCACATCGCCGTCCGCGACCCAGTCGGCCGCGACCTTCGCGATGGCCTCCTTCTGCGCGCGGTTGCCGGACTCCTTCTCGTCCAGCGTGCGCTCCACGGCGTGCCCGCCGGCGACCGCGCCCCCGTACGTACGGTGGATGTGCCCGTCGTCGGCCAGCTGCTGCAGGTCGCGGCGGACGGTGGACACCGATACCTCGAAGCGGGCGGCGAGTTCGGCGATGTCGCCGTTGCCGGCCAGCACCTCCCGCAGCATGTCGTCACGGCGCCTCGCGGTGCCGCGGCGCGGGGCGCGAGGGCGGCTGCCCGTCATCGCGCACCCTCGGCGGCCGGTGCGGGAGCTGCCGCCGTGCCGCGGACGTGCGGCCTCAGCCCCAGCGTCACCAAGGCCACGGCCACCGCGAGGAAGCCGGCGAGCACCGCGAACCCGGTCAGGCTCGCTCCCGTGATGTCGGTGAGCCAGCCGACCAGATACGGACCGACGAAGCCGCCGAGGTTGCCGAGGGCGTTGATCAGCCCCATCGCGACCGCCACCACCTCGATGCGCAGCAGCTCTCCGGGGATGGCCCAGAACGGTCCGTACGGCGCGTACAGCGCCGCGGCGACCACGCACAGCAGCAGCATCTGGACGACCGCGCCATGCACCACCTGGCCCAGCAGCAGCGCCACGATGCCGACGACGAGGGGAACCGCAACGGCGTGCCGCCGCCTGCCGGTGCGGTCGGACCAGGCCGCGCACGCCACCATCGCGACCAGCGCCACAGTGAACGGGATGGAGGTGAGCAGACCGACCTCCGTCGCCGAGCCGTCGTGCGAGAGGGTCTTGATGACCGACGGCAGCCACAGACTGAAGCCGTAGAAGCCCGTGATCCAGAAGAAGTAGACGGCGATGAGCAGCATGACGGACTTCTGCCGGATCGCGGCGAGGTACGAGCCGCTGCCCGCGGCCGGCTTGGCGGCCTCGTCTGCGGCCAGCTCGCGCCGCAGGTGGTCGGCTTCGGCGCGGGAGATCCAGCGCGCCTGATCCGGGCGGTCGGCGACGGCGAACCACCACACCAGTCCCCACACCAGCGGCGGAATGCCCTGCGCGATGAGCACCCAGCGCCAGCTCATGTGGTCCAGCATGAAGCCGGACAGCGGGGCCATGATGATCGAGGAGATCGGCAGGCAGGCCATCCACAGGGCGTTGGCGCGGGCCCGCTCGCGCAGCGGGAACCACGACGCGAGCAGGATGAGCACGGCCGGCCACACTCCGCCCTCGAAAAACCCGAGGAGCAGGCGCGCCGCGTAGAACTGACCCTTGGTCTGTACGAGTCCGCAGGCCATCGCGGCCAGGCCCCACGAGACCATCAGAATGAGGACGGTCTTACGGGCGCTCCAGCGCTGGGCCAGGATCGCGGCGGGTATCTGCAGGAAGACATATCCGATGAAGAAGATCCCGCTGATCAGGCCCTGGTCGGCGGCCGAGAGCTTCAGATCGCCGTCCAGATACGGCAGGACCACGGAGATGTTGTTGCGGTCCAGATACGCCAGCATGTACATGAAGGCGGCGACGGGGATGACGTACGTCCAGCGCTGGGCGGGTATCGCGCCGGTGGCCGGCGGCGCTGCCGGGTTCTGGGACATGGCGGCTCCTGCGTACGAGTGGGCGGGCGTGCTGGGACGGTGTCTGCTCAAGCGCCGGACGTGGTGCCGTAGGTGGCCCGGATGCGGTCCCGGGAACCGCTGAACTCGGCTGCGGCGCGGAACGCGGCAGCCATGGTGGCGGGCGACGCCTGCCCCGTACCGGCGATGTCGAAGGCGGTGCCGTGGTCCACCGAGGTGCGCAGGATCGGCAGTCCGACGGTCACCGAGACCGTGCCGTCGAAGTCCACCGTCTTGGCCGGGATGTGGCCCTGGTCGTGGAAGTGGGAGAGCACGCCGTCGAAGCGGCCCTGCAGTCCCTGGTGGAACACCGAGTCGGCCGGAATGGGGCCGACGACCCCGAGACCCTCGGCAGCGGCCTTCTCCACGGCGGGGCGCAGCGCGGTGATTTCCTCGTCCCCGAAGTGGCCGCCCTCACCGCCGTGCGGATTGATCGCGGCGACGGCGAGCCGCGGCTCGTCGTGACCGAAGACCCGCAGGGCGGTGAGGGCGTGACGGATGCTGCGCGCCACCCGTTCCTCGGTGATCTGGTCCAGCGCCGTACGCAGGGACACATGCCGCGTGGTGAAGAAGATCTTCAGGCCGCGGACCACGAACATGGTGTCGAAGTGCTCGGCGCCGGTGAGCTCGCCCAGCATCTCGGTGTGGCCGAGATGCCGTGAACCCGCCGCCCAGATCGCCTCCTTGTTGATGGGCGCGGTGACGATGCCGTCGACCTCCTCGGCGAGCGCGGACCGGGTGGCGGCCTCGATGGCGGCGATGGCGGAGCGTCCGGCGACGGCGCCGACCGTGCCCCACTCCAGGTCGTCGCCGGCGATACCCAGGTCGAGGATGTCGATGGTGCCCGGCTCGAAGCGGGCCTCGCCGACCGAGCCGACGGCGTTGACGGAGACATCCAGACCGCACACCGCGACGGCGCGGCGCAGCACGGCGGCGTCGCCGACCGCGATGCCGTGGGCGAGGGCGGCGGTGTCCGGGTCGGCCAGGGTCCGGGCGGTGATCTCCGGGCCGATGCCCGCGGGATCGCCGAGGGTGACGGCGAGGACAGGGAGCCGACGGCTGGTCATGATGGTGCCCTCTTTTCGGTGTTTCGCTGGTTCGGATGTGGGGGGAGCTGGGAGGTATCGGGAGACTGGGGGAGCGGGGCGGAGCCGGATCTTCGCGGTACCTCCGGTACCTGGGCGCCGGCATGACGTGTGCACATGGCCCGCAGGTGCTCCAGACAGGCCACGGCGGCATCGGATCCGCCGATCAGGCCGCCCTTGGTGGCGAAGAGCAGCCCGTCGTGCGGGCCGCCCACCAGATGACCGGCCACCGCCAGCGGCAGTACCTCGGACTCGATGGCGAAGCCGTCCGCACCCAGGGCGGTGGTGACCGCGGCGGCGACGTCGCCGCCCGAGACGTACAGCCCGCCGGGACGCAACCGCGGCACCGCCAGAGCGGCCACGTCCGACAGGCAGCGCAGGATACGGGTGGCGGCGGCCGGGTCGTGGACTGCGCCGGGCGCGATCCGTACGCCGAGCACCGATGCCCCGGCCTCGGCTGCCGACCGCAGCTCACGGACGATCCGGTCGGCGTCCGGTGCGGGGTCGGCCGGGTCCAGCTGGGCGTAGTGCGCGCCGAGGGCGGTTTCGGTGCCGGCGAGTTGCTCACGGGTACGGTCGGTGGCGCTGCCGACGATCGCCAGGATGCGCGCGGGTGAGGCGCCGGCCGGCCGGATGCCCAGTTCCGCCGCGAACGCCGCGCCGAACGGGCCGGAATCCAGCGAGATCCAGCGCACCCCGTCCTCGGCCGCCACCCGGGCGGCCGCGGCGGCGACGGTGCGCAGATGCTCGTTCTCGGTGGCGTCGCACACCATGACATCGGCGGAGGCGCGCAGCGCCGCCGCGACGGCCTCGGGGCCGTACTCGACGACATCGAGCGGGATTTCCGCGACGGTCAGCGCGCTCTGTTCGCCGAGGACGGCTGCCACGCGGGAGTGCCGTACCGGGGTGAAAGGGTCGCGGGCAACCGCCGTACGGGTCAGCGGCACCCCGTCCACCAGGTGCATCCCGCCGACGGTGGTACGGCCGGCGTCCGGGAACGCGGGCACCGCGAGGACGCGGACCGGGGTTCTGGGGTGACGCCTTGTCAGGGCATCGACGGTCGCGTCCAGTTCGCGGCCCGGGTTCCCGCGGAGGGTGGTGTCGACGCGCTTGACGACGAGGGAGACGTCGCCGACGGCTTCGGCGACGGCGCGCACGGCGGCATAACCGTCTGTCTCGGGGAAGTGCCGGGAGCCGGTGTTGACGACCAGGACGTCAACGCGGTCGGCATAGCGCGGCACCTGCGCGAGGTCGCCGACGGTGACCGCCCGCAGTCCGAGCCGGGCGAAGAGTGCTCCGGTGGCGTTGCTGCCGGTGAGGTCATCGGCCACCACAAGCACCTGTGCCACGGGGTTCCCCTCTCGGCTGCGTTCGGCCCCTTCGCCTAACTGACCAGTTCGCGCAGGTTCTTGTGCGTGAATCAGTCAATTGAAGGGTGGTGGCCCCCGCACAGGCATGTCAAGGGATACGCAGGCGCCGTCATCCTGCGCGGATCGCGCACAATGGTCTGCGTGCTCGGCGCGGGGTGCCACGCCGGCGTCGCGGCGGTTCACGCCTCCTTCACACCCGTTTCGGTCCGCGCCATGCGTCTGGCCAGGACGGGAACACTGTGTGTTCGACAGCACGAGCAGAAGTGCTTGCGCTAACGTCCGTACGGAGGTGGCTGCCCCCGATGCCCAACGAGCAGGAAAGAGCCCTGCGTAGCGGTCGATGCACCGCCGGCCGGGCCGGAGGACCCGACCGCAGAGCGGAAGCAGCCGCTGACGGCCGAGGCCGAACTCGCGAGGGACTGTGACAGCGCCGCGACCTGAGGTGGAGGGCGGCGCACCCCCGGCCACACCCGTGAACAACATGCCGGGACTCCCCAGCCACCAGGACTGCCTGGTCGCGCTGCGCCGCACCCCGGCATCCGTCTGGAGGGACGACGTCACCGACTGGGCCGCCGCGCTCACCTATTACGCGGTACTCGCGATCTTCCCGACGCTGCTCGTCCTCGTCTCCCTGATCGGGATCACCCGCGCGGCGGCCGTCCAGGACCTCATCGGCCACGTCAGCGCTGTCGTACCCGCCGAGTCCCGTGGCGTCATGGAGCACACGCTCACAAGCATGGCCGACCAGCGTTCCGCATGGCTGCTGGCCGTGCTCGGCACAGCCGGTGCGCTGTGGTCCGCCTCCAGCTACCTGGCCGTCTTCCGCCGCGCCCTGCACGCCATGCACGGGGTCAAGGACTGCCGCCCGGTGTGGCGCACCGCGCCCCGGATCGCGCTCACGGCGCTGGTGCTGCTGGCACTGCTCATTTCCAGCGCTATCGCGCTGCTGGTCACCGGGGAACTCGCCCGTGCCGGCGGCAGGTTGCTCGGGGTGGGCGGGGCCGTCGGCACCGCGTGGAACGCCGTGCAGTGGCCACTTCTGCTGTGCCTGGCCGCCGTACTGGTCCTGGTGGTGTTCCGCACCGGACCCGCCGAGACGCGCGGCGTTCGCCGCCGGGTGCCGGGCGGGGCGCTCGCCCTCGTCCTGTGGCTTCTGGCCTCCGGATGCTTCGCCCTCTACGCCTCCCACGTCGGCACGTACAACCGCCTGTATGGATCACTCGCCGGGATCATCGTCTTCCTGGTGTGGCTGTGGCTGTCCAACCTCGCCCTGCTCACCGGCGCACAGTTCAACGCCGAACTGGCCAAGCTGCGCCGGTGACCGCGTGCAGGACGGGGTGCGTTACGCGCGGTTCCCCCGGTGGTTCCGTGCCGTGCCGGCAGCCATGTCGCCGAGGACCCGCGAGAGGGGCAGGGGCCCGGCAAGGGTGCGGGTGGCCACGAGGTCGTCGAAGCACGGGTCGCACAGGGCATACGGCGTCCGCAAGCCGAGATCGCGGACCGTCGGGTCGGCGTGTCCGCACTCATCGCACACCGTGGGCGGTGTCTTCGTGTCCCCCATGTGTTCGAGGGTGCGCGGTGACGCGGGCGAACGCCAGGGCGCCTGACGGTCGCACGGGCGCAGAATCCGGAATGCCGGCGGCCGCTCAGCGTGTGCAGGCCGTCGGCGGAATGCCGACCGTGGCGGTGAAGCGCGGCCTGCGTCTACGCGGTGTACGACCCCCACGACGGCCAGTGCCATCTCGCCACCGCGGGGCACCTGCCACCCGCCGTCGTACGTCCCGGCTGCCCGCCCGCACTGGTCGACCTGCCCACCGGTGCACCGCTGGGCGTCGGTGGCGTCCCCTTCAGCGCCACCACCATCGACCTGAGCCCTGGCGACCAGCTGGTCCTCTACACAGACGGCCTGGTCGAAACCCGGGACCACCCCATCGACGAGCGCTTGGACGTCCTGCTCCAGCTCCTGGACGACCCGCACCGCCCGCTGGAGGAGACCTGCGATCTGCTGCTGCATGCTCTGCGGCACCCGGGCGACCACGACGACGTTGCCCTGCTCATCGCCCGCCCCGGCCCGCCGTGACCCGGACGGCCTCGCAGCCGCGGTGGCAGGAAAGCGGCCGCCCGGGGTGAGCGCATCACCCCAGGCGACCGGCAGGGAGGATCATTCCCCCATCGTGATCTCCACATGGCGGGGCTTGCTGGTTTCTGCCTTGGGGATGGTCACCGTGAGCACTCCGTCGTTCAACGTGGCCTTGACGTTTTCGGCGTTCACCTCGCCAGGCAGCACCGCCCGGTAGTCGAACCGGCCGTAGCGGCGGTTGCCGCGCCGCATGATCCCCTTGCGTTCGGGTTCCTTGAGTTCGCCGGTGATGTGCAGCTCCCGCTCGTTGATCTCGACGTCGATGTCCTCGCGCTTGACACCGGGTAGTTCGCATTCGACCACGTAGGCGTCCGCGGTCTCGGTCAGCTCTGCGGGCGGTGCCCACGCCAACTGCTCGGCCGGGGCGAGACCGCCGCCGACCGTGGACTCCAGCAGCGCGCCCATACGGCTGAAGAGATCATCGAACTCGCTCAGAGGGTCCCTGCCCCAGCCTGGGAGCCGCCGCTCGAGCGTTCCGACCGGTCGCTGTCGTCGCACGGGAACCGTCATAACGGCCCACCTCCGTCTTCTCTGAGAGTTTGCCCCATAAGGTCCGCTTTCGAGTGACTCAGGTACCCGGTCGGCTCGTGGTCACACCCGTCTCAGGGCGTCAACCGGACGGCTGCGCCGGATTGATCATTCCTGGCCCGGAGCAGGGCGGGACATGGCTCAGGGGTCCGGGGCTGCGTCGGCGTTGCGGGGAATCCCGCCGATATGGACGATCTTCCTGATGGGTGGCCCGGCTGCAGTTTGGGTGAGCGCCGGACCGCCACCATGGCCGCGTCATTGCGCAGGCGTCCGCCGACGTGAGCATGAGGTCGTCGCGGATGTGGTGCAGCACTGCTTCGGGACCGCTGCCGGTCCAGCGGGCGACGTGCCAACCGCCTTCCGGGGCGGGATGAGCTGACGCTTCATCGGCCGGGGGCGTTTTGTGCACCGTGGCCAGATGTACGGTGGTCCGCCCTCGGTGGTCACCGCCCGGCCTCCTTCTCCCGGATGAACGGCCGGACCGCGTCGACCAATGCCTTCAGCGCGCCGCTGAGCATCCCGATCTCGGCTACGCGCTGGGCGCGCGGGTCGTCTGGGTACCGCTGCTCAGCCTCCCGGGCCGCGTTCTCCAGGATGCGCTCGGCAGTGCGGACCGCAGCGCGCAGGGCCGCGGTGTCGATGCTGCCGCCCACGGGTCTCTCCTTCGGTCGGGCGCCGACGCGGCGTCGCCGTGTCCGGTACCACAAAGCGGGACGGAAGCAGACACAAGACGGCCCCCGGAATTTCCCATCAACATCTGAAGCTCAGTCGTCACTGAAGGCTCCGATCCTGACAGGAGCCGCCGGGAGCCTGGCCGGTACCCAGGAGGCGTCACGCGTGCCCGCGGACGTCTCGCGGACGTTGCGGCGCCTCCTGCGGTTGACCGGTCCTATATGTCATCTTTCGCCCAGATATCTACGCAGTCAAGGCGGCCGTATGTCAGCGCTGGGACTGGGGCTCGGGCGGCAGCGGGAACCGCAGTGATGCGGCGGTGACGTGCTCGCGCAACGGGGTCTCGGTCTTCACATGCTTGACCGTGCCGCTCTCGTCGATCACCGTCGCCACGAGTTCGTCGATGACATCGGGGGTGTGCCGGGTGGCTTCACCGCAGAGCGGGCAGGTCCCGCCCTCGAGCGCCAGCCAGCCGTCCCGATCGCAGACCACGCCTGGCGTCACCTGCTCGTCGTCTACGAGCAGGTTCTGCACCGCGGCGACCGACCCCGCCCACAGGCAGGGGCGCAGCCCGACCGCGGCCGGTTTTCCGGCGGCCGCGGCCTCCAGCACTTCGTCCACGAGGCGACGCTGCTGCTCCTGCTCGTAGCCCTGGACGACGGCGTCGACGCCCTTGCGGACCTCGGCCGGGGTGGCGGTGTCGGGGTCGATGGGGAAGGTGCCCGCGATCCGTTCGCGCAGCTCGCGGGGAAGGAACTCCATGAAGGCGGACACCTCGTACTGGTGGCCGCCGATGACCAGCAGATCGAACCCCCTGCCGCGGAACAGCTCGGCCAGAAGACCCGCGGTCCGCCGGTAGTGAAGCTTGGCGAGTTCGTCGGCCTTGTTGCGGACGCGGGGCTCTTCGAAGGGGACGGCGTAGGCCGTCTTCCGCATGGTCCGGTCCTGGAACGCCTCGATCTCCTGCATCTCGTCCAGATGCAGCTCCCACACCCGCGCCCACGCCTTGTCGATCAGTACCGCGCAGGTGCGGTGGTACTCGTCCAGCACCGCGGCCAGCGGGCGGATCCACGGTGTCGCGTCGACCTGGATCCTGTCGCGCAGCGGGCGTGGCAGCTCAACCTCCTCGAAGAAATCCCGGCCGCTGCACGAGAAGAACGCGGCCGTTCCAGGCTTCGTACGCTCCAACTCGGCCGCCTCCGCGATCCGGTCCATGTCGCGACGCAGCGACATCCGTACGTCGTGGTCGAGCGAGGTGTCGTCGGCCATCGGCCGGATCTGGTCCAACAGGTCGATCACACGGGCGCGGAATTCCCTGCGAACGGCCGGATCCACGTCGACCCGCGCGTAGACCGAGACCACCGGGAATCTGGGCTCCTCGAAGCGCAAGAGCCTGTCGATCGTCTCCTGTGTGATCATCTCTGCTGCTCCTCCCGTTGGGCCCCCGCCTCGCCTGGACCCGGGTTCCACGGCCTACTCGGGCAAAACAGCACTGTGGGGATGTCCAGCCGCTTGTCGGAGGTGGCGTTGACGTCCCCGGAGACGGGCAGAGAGCTGCGGCACGATCCGGCTCGCCGTCCCGCGGCTACTGAGGTGGCAGCTCCTCTGATGCCTGGAGCCGGTAGACGGCCGCCATGCACGGTGCGCAGTACCGGTCCGTCTCGTCCTCGGCGTCGTGCCCGGGGACGGCCTCGGCCACGGCATCGAGCCGGCGGCCGCACAGCGCGGTGTCGGCAGCGCGTCCGATGACATGCCACAGCACCGTGGTCTGGTCGGAGCCGACGGAGCCGGATTCGCGCTCGGCGCGCATCTGATGCATCGGCGTCTCCTTCGGACCAGGTTCATGGAAGGCACTCCCATGAGACCGCGCGTCACCCGCGGCAGCGACCGAAAGGAACTGGACGGGTGACGTACGCCGGCCGACACGAGCAACTGCCAGCCTGGCCCGCTGATGCCGCACCGGCCACGTCCGTCACTCCGGCGCCTGCGACTCCTTCGGCTGCGGTGACGCGCTCTCGTGGACGACCACGGCATACGAGCCGACGCCCATCATCTCCTTGCCGGCGATCTCCCCTTGGGCGGTGATCAGGCTGAGGACGGAGCCGGTCTCCGGATCGAAATCCACGTCGCTGACCGCTCCGAGTTCGTTGCCGCGTTCGCTGAGCACCCGCTTGCCGGGCAGGCTGTGGCGTTCGGCCGTCAGTTCGCCGAGGCTGCCCGCTTCGCGGCCCTCGAGTTCGTCGCGCGAGGCCACCATGACGGCGTCCTGTCCCATGGCGTGGATACGAGGCCAGGTGAGGATGTTCCGGGCGTCCTTGGTCTTGCGCAGCCGCAGTGCCACGACCCGGGCCGTTGCCGGATCCACGACAAAGCCGTCCACCACGCCGACGGTGGCCGCGTCGGCCACGCTGACCACGGAGCGGCCGGCGGTCTCACTGAACAGCATCGGGCCCCTTTCGGAAGTGGGCTCGGAACGCCTGCACCTGGGTCTCGAAGCCTGGCAGGTCCTCAGCGGCGAAGTCCGCCACAGCCGCGGGGACGACAAGCGCCTCGCGGGAGACCGCGGAGGTCTCGACCCGCGGGATGAACGTGGTCCGCCTCCGGCGGCCGCCTGCCTTGGCGGGGGCGATCTCGTAGCCGACCACATCCGCGATTGAGGCTCCGGCGTCGACCACCACATCGACGATGGAGCCCAGTTCGCTGCCGCGGTCGGTCAGGACCCGTGCTCCCAGCACGTTCCCGTTCCCGTCCCCGCCCTCGCTCTTGGCGTCGGGGTGTTCGACCACCTCCGCGCCCTCCTGGAACGCGTCCTCACTCGCGATCATGACGGCGTCGTGCCCGAGCGCGTGCACGCCCCGCCACGGCAGGCTCTGCTTCATCGGCCCGGACAGCCGCTTGCGTCCACTGAGCGTGAATCCGATGACGTGCCCGCCTTCGCTGTCGAAGACGACATCCTTGACCTGCGCGACAGCTTCACCGCCGAGCGTGACGACAGGGCGCTTGGTGATCGTGGTGGCCCGCATCAGCGCGGTCATGTCAGCCTCGCTTCGCCGTACGCCTGTGCCGCCGCACCGCGATCACTCCGCCGGTGCGGCGACGTGCCTGGACGCCCATCGCCGATCCGGCCAGCACGATCACCACGGCCGCAACGATGAGGAGCCACACCCACCAGTCCATCGCGCATCACTCCCCTTCGAGTCACGCTCAGCCCCGGACTTGCCATTCCAGCATCAGCTACCGCCTACCCGGTGTCCACACGCGCCAGGGCCGGGTCACTTCGCGTGTCGGCCTACGGCACGGCCGGACCTTCCGCTGGAAGACCAACTCGCCGGCGCCGAGCGCCTGGTGAGCCTGCGGGGCCGTAGCCGCGCCACCGCAGACGTACAGCCGCGCCGCCGCTGAACCGCGCACCCGGCCTCAGCCCGGAGCGCCGGGCGGATAGCCATGGGCGCCGTACAGGCGGACGAACCGGGCGGGAACGATACTCCTGCGGTACTCCAGGCCCTGCGGTCCCCGCACGTACAGCTCGACCTCGTCCAGCCCGCCCGGCCCGATGGGCTGGACGAGGCGGCCACCGACCTTCAGCTGTGCGACCAGCGGCGGGGGCACCTCCGGGAAGGCCGCGCACACGACAATCGCCTCGTACGGAGCGCCGGCAGCCACACCACGGGTTCCGTCGCCGACGACGAGCTCGATGTTCTCCAGACCTTCGCCGGCCAGGCGGCGCCGGGCCTCCGCCACCAGGTCCGGCCACCGCTCGACGCTGACGACGTACGCGGCCAGGCGGGCCAGCAGCGCGGTCTGGAAGCCATAGCCGGTACCGACTTCCAGCACGCGCTCGCCGCCGGTCAGCCCGAGAGCGGCGATCATCATGGCGACCAGCGAGGGCTGCGTTGTCACCTGGCCGTGGGCGATGGGAATCGGCTCGTCGGCGTACGCGGAGGCGAGATGGCCCGCCGGGACGAAGCGCGCTCGCGGAGTGATGCGGACGGCCTCCAGCACGCGGTCGTCCGTCACGCCTGCGGCACGGGCGGCACGCACCAGATCCTCCGGGGAGGGTCCGCTGCGGCGGTACTGCATCGCCTCCGCCTCCGATCCCCCCGTGTCAAGGATCGTACGTTTCGGCCATGCGGTCATCGCGCTCATCAGCACCCGCATTCTGGCGTCCGCCGCGGGTAAGCGCCGAGCCGGCCGCTCATCCGGCGACATGTGGCCTCGTCGGTCACGAGCACCCCCCTACACCATGTAGGGTCTCCCTCGGAAACACTACAAGGCGTAGGGGAGAACGTGGAAGGAACGCTCGCCATGGACGCAGTCGCGGTTCCCGCACTGCCGCAGGCCGAGGTCGACGAGGTCTGGCCGCGCGGCGGCGAGATCTCGATCCGCGGCACCGCGGTCGGTACGGACTCGGGCGCGGGCACCCTGGTCATCCGCGCCCGCGCACCGCAGGAGGCCGAGGTGCGCCTACCCGCGACCGGACAGGGGATCCGCTTCGAAACGCGCATCCCGCTGGACTCCCTGGCCCGCGCGTGCACAGCGGAACGGCAGACCTGGGACCTCTACCTCGACCTGCCCGGCCACGGAGAGCTCCTGCGGCTGGGACGCCATCTGGACGACATCGTCGGCAAGAAGCAGATCTTCACCTACCCGGCACAGTCCGCCGCGGGCATGCGGCTCAAGCCCTTCTACACGATCACGGACAACCTCTCGATCAGCTGCCGGAAGGAGCATGCGTGAAGATCCGCTTCCTGCTGCTCAACGCCTACACGGTCGGCGGCACCGTCCGCACCGTGGTCAACCAGGCGAACGCACTCGCCGCCGCCGGCCACGAGGTGGAGATCGCCAGCGTCTGGCGGCAGCGCCGGACACCGGCATTCCGCATCGACCCCCGGGTGCGCCTGCATCCCCTCATCGACATCACCGATGCCACGCCTGCCTGGCGGCGCCAGGTCGAGGCGTTCATGATGCGCGGCGCCAGCCGCCTGGTGCCGACCGCCGAGGTCCGTTACGACCGCTTCAACCGGCTGACCGACCGGCGTATCACCCGCTACTTGTGCTCCCTTCAGGGCGGGGTGCTGGTCACCACCCGGCCCGCCCTGAATCTGCTCTCCGCACGGTTCGGGCCCGCCTCCGTGGTCAGGGTCGGCCAGGAGCACCTGCACTACGCCCACCACAAGCCGGACCTCGCTCGCGAGATCGACCGGTGGTACCGGGACCTGGACGCCGTCACCGTCCTGACCGCCGCCGACGAGGCCGACTACCGTGCGGCGCTCGCCGGGGCCGAGGTGCGCATCGAGAGCATCCCCAACCCGCTCGCCGACGCCGATCCGCAGCGTTCGACGCTGGACCGGCCACTGGTCCTCGCCGCCGGCCGGCTGGTCAAGGCCAAGGGCTTTCACACGCTGATCGAAGCGTTCGCCCAAGTGGTCAGTGGCCACCCCGAGTGGCAGCTGCGCATCTACGGTTCCGGCCCCGAGCGCGACCGGCTGCGCAAACTCATTCACCGCAAGCACCTGTACAACCACGTCTACCTGATGGGCTCCACCGACCGGCTCGACGAGGAACTGGCCAAGGCCTCCGTCTTCGCCCTCAGTTCCCGGCACGAGGGCTTCGGCATGGTGATCGCCGAAGCCATGAGCCACGGGGTGCCGGTGGTCAGCTTCGACTGCCCCCAAGGGCCCAAGGAGATCATCAGCCACGGCGAGGACGGCCTGCTGGTCCCCCTCGGCGACACCGCCGGCCTGGCCTCCGCCATCAACCGCCTCGTCAAGGACGAAGAACTGCGCAAGACCATGGGAGAGCGGGCGGCCACCACTGCCCGCCGCTACAGCATGGACCGTATCCGGCCCCGGTGGGAGGCTCTGTTCACCGAGCTGCTCCATGCACAGGAGTCCCCCACATCCTGCCCGGCAGCGTAGGACCCTACGAGATGTAAGGTGGCCCCATGGCAGGAACCAGCCCCCGCGGCGTGGGGGAGCGGCGCAATCCCGGTGAGCTGGAGAGCGAAGTGCTCGCCGCGCTGTGGGCGACCGACAAGCCCCTGACTCCGGCCGACATCCAGGCAGAACTCGGCGGCGGCCTGGCGTACAACACCGTGCACACCATTCTGAGGCGCCTGTACGACAAGGGCCTGGTCATCCGCGACGCCGATGGGCGCCGTGGCGCCTACCGCCCTTCGAAGAACGCCGCCGAACTCACCGCCGAGGTCATGCACCAGGCCCTCGACAGGGGGCCGGACCCCATCGCAGCCCTCCAGCAGTTCGTCACCGGACTCAGTGCTGCCGAGGAGCAGGCGCTGCGCGGATTCCTGGGTGGAGGCCACGGTCCGTGAGGCTCGACGTCTATATCCCTCTGCTGCTGTCCCTGCTGCTCGCCGTGGCGAGTCCGCTCGCGGCGGCCCGCCCTCTCGCGCCCGCACACGTCGCCCGCGCCCTGACCATCACCGGGGCGGTCACCGCCGTGGCCTCGGGCTGGGCGATGCTGCTGCTGGCGGGAACCCTCATCGACGAGTCGCCGCCGTTGATCGCGGAGGCCAGGGAGAAGCGCGTCCAGATCCCCGATCCGGTCCCGCAGGTCATCGCCGTCGCCGCGGCCGTCCTCATCGTCATCGGCCTGTACCGGGTGCACCGGGTGATCCGCGCCCACCGCACGACCCGCCGGGCACTGAGGCGGCTGAGCGAGACGTACGCGGCCGACACGGAAATGATCGTCGCCGCATCCCCGACCCCGCAGGCATTCGCCATCCCCGGGCCGCCCGGACGGATCCTGGTCACCTCCACGATGCTCGCCGGACTTGACGCGCGCGAACGCCACGTCCTCCTGGCGCACGAGCGCTCCCACCTGTCGCACCGCCACGACCGCCTGCGGCTGGCCGTCGACCTCGCGGCGGCCCTCAACCCGTTCCTGGTCCCGCTCCGCGACACCGTCGCCTTCCTGCTGGAACGCTGGGCGGACGAGCACGCCGCCGGCACCGTGGCCGACCGCACCACGGCGGCCCGCGCGCTCGCCCGAGCGGCCCTCCTCTCCCGCCGCAGCAGCGTCGGATGCGCCCTGCACTTCTCCCGGCTCGCCATCACCCGCCGTGTCGCTGCCCTGCAGGCCGCGCCGCCCTCGCCCGCCCGGGCCTGGGCCGCGGCAGTCCTCGCCCTCGCAGCCGTCGCCGCATTCGGAGCCGCCGACGCGACCAGTGACTTCCTGCACCTGCTCGCCCGAGTACTGCCCGTACTGCCCACATAGCAAGATCCGCACGGTACGAGCATGCTGTGATCAAGGCGCAATCCGCCGTTCAGTGAACCGGGGTTCCCTGAAGCCCGGGCCGCTGGAAAGCTACGCGTCCAGCTCCAACTGCCCCACCCGCCACATCCACCCATCTAGCACCCAAAGGTGACGCCCCAGCGTGTCTGCACAGCAGCCAGCACGGACCACGCAACAGCAGGAACCACGGCCGAGCCGGGTCCCCGAACGCCACGACCAGCCGCCCGTAAGCTCACGGCTGCGGGTGCGGGCAGCTCAGGCCACGGTCTGGTATCTGCGTCTTGTCGCGCTGCTCAACCTGGTGGCAGTCGTCTCGGTGCCCTTCCGCGAGGAAGTGCGCGAGCACAACGCGGGCCAGTACTTCACCCCGTACCTGGCCACCGCCGGCCTGGTCTCCGCGGCGTTGGCTCTCTTCCTCGCCGTGGTGATGCGGCGCCGTAAACGGGCCGCGTGGATCTTCAACATGCTGCTGGCCGGGCCGCTGTTCGCGCTGTACGTGCTGGCGCTGACCCAGGAGGAGTACCGCAGGCACGGCTTCAACTGGTTCTCAGCCCTGCTGACCGGCCTGTTCGTGCTGGCGCTGGTGGTCGGACGCAAGGAGTTCCGGGCCAAGGGCGACCGCTCCAACCCGGCGCTGGCGCTGGCCGTCCTGGTGAGCGGCATCCTGGTGTGGGGCGCCATCGGCACCCTGCTGGTGTGGGTCACCAACCGGGTCTCGGGCGCGTCGCTGGGCGACCTGATCGCCTACACCTTGCTGCGGGGAGTCACCGTCGGCCCGCTGGCCGACAGGTTCGCCACCGTCGACGCACCAGGCTGGGTGGACGTCCTGATCAACCTCCTGATCGCGGTGACCTTCCTGCTCGTCCTGTACGCGTGCTTCCGCGCCCCACGCGGCCGCGAGCTGCTCAGCGAGGAGGACGAAAACCGGCTGCGCGAGATGCTGCAGGCGCACGGCGAGCGGGACTCGCTGGGCTACTTCGCGCTGCGCCGCGACAAGGCCGTCATCTGGTCGCCGACCGGCAAAGCGGCGATCGCCTACCGGGTGGTGGGCGGTGTCAGCCTCGCCTCCGGAGACCCGATCGGCGACCCGGAGGCATGGCCTGGCGCTATCGAGCAGTGGCTGAACGAAGCGCGCCAGCACGCCTGGGTGCCCGCCGTGATGGGCGCCAGTGAGGAGGCCGGCACCATCTACGCCCGGCACGGCCTGGACGCCCTGGAACTGGGCGACGAGGCGATCGTGGACCGCGCCGACTTCACCCTCGAAGGGCGGGCTATGCGCGGGGTCCGGCAGGCGCACAACCGAGTCCGCCGGGCCGGCTACAGCGTGCGCATCCGCCGCCACGAGGACATACCGGAAAGCGAGATGGCCGCCCTCCTCGACAAGGCGGACCACTGGCGGGACAGCGACACCGAACGCGGCTTCTCCATGGCGCTCGGACGCCTCGGCGACCCCGACGACGGCCGTTGCGTCATGCTGGAATGCCACGACAGCGCGGGCGAGCTGCGGGCCCTGCTCAGCTTCGTGCCCTGGGGCAGCACGGGGCTGTCACTGGACCTGATGCGCCGGGACCGCAACTCCGAGAACGGCCTGATGGAGTTCATGATCATCGAGCTGCTGCAGCGCGCCGATGAGGTCGGCGTGGAGCGGGTGTCACTGAACTTCGCCATGTTCCGGTCCGTTTTCGAACGCGGCTCGCGGCTGGGGGCCGGACCGGTGCTGCGGCTGTGGCGTTCGGTGCTCACCTTCTTCTCCCGCTGGTGGCAGATCGAGTCCCTCTACCGGGCCAACGCCAAGTACCGGCCGATCTGGGAGCCCCGGTATCTGCTGTTCGAGAAGAGCAGTGAGATCCCGCGGATCGGCATCGCCAGCGCCCGCGCGGAGGGCTTCATCACCGCGCCGAGCCTGCCGGCACTCTTCCGCCGCCGGCACACCGTCACCGCCGGCAGGTGACCTTCAGCTGCGCCGCCGCGTGGTGGGCGTAGGTGGGGCCGCTGTGGTCCCAGTCCTGGCCCCGGTCGAGCATCTGCACCGCGAGGCGGCCGCCTACGACCGGCCAGGTGCCGACGGGAATGAGACGGCCCCGGTTGGCGGTCTGGTCGATCTGGAAGCTGCCGTAGGGCGCGGCGTCGGTGGATGCGGCGGCGAGCACCTGGTACGTCGTGGGGTCGCCCGCGACATCCCGGCTGTCGGCGCTGGTCGGCACATAGACCGAGAGCGCGCACCGGTCGTAGCCGCCTCCCACGGTCCACCACCACATCACCCGGTTGTCGTGGTCGGTGCTGCGGCTGCCCGACATGGGAACGGCGGAGAAGGTGCCATCGCAGGGAGCGCCGGACGGAGGAGCGGAGTTGACGGTGTACCAGCCCTCGATACCGTCGGAGTACCTGCCGAATTCGTCGTAGCCGGAGCCGGCCGGACTCTGACAGCCGCGGCCCGCCCACGCGGTGAAGGTGCCGGAGCCGCCCGCCGGAGGCTTCTTCTCCGCCGGCTTCGTCGCGGTCGGCTTCTTCTTCTTCTTCTTCGCAGGCTCGGTGTCAGTGGCCTTGGCCGCCGTGGGCTTGGCCGACTTGGTGAGGCTGGGCTGCGGGGCGACACCCGTCGGCAGGATCAGGCTCGGATCCGTACGGAACTCGGTGTCCGGTTCCGTACCGGCCTTGGGGGGTTCCGGGGCGGGAGCCGCGATCCGGTTCGCCGCCGTGATGGCACCGAGGAGCAGAAGGACGGCGGCCGAGACCACCGCGATCTTCCGGCCGCGGGGGACGGTTTTCCAACGGCCGTACATGCTCTCGCGCGCCACCCATGGGCCCCGGGCCGCCTGGCACGAGCACAGCAGGCCCGGCAACTGTCCTGCACGCCCGCCGCACTGATCACATGCCATGGAGCGACACTATGCACCAGGTGACGAGCCCTAGGTAGGGGTCTGGCAGCCCGAGTTGAACCCCCGCTTCCGCGACCGCCGGGCGGCTCCCCAGTAGGTCACCCAGGCCCGCCGAACGGGCGCCGAATGGCCCGCTCATCTCCTACGATGTCGGCGACGACGCAACCCCGTTCGTACGAAGGGCACTTGTCATGGCCGAGGGCGTTCCCGGAGTAGACCAGAGCAAGCCGAGTATCGCCCGGGTCTACGACTATCTCCTCGGCGGCAAGGACAACTACGAGGTAGACCGCCTCATCGGGGACAAGTTCAAGCACGATCTGCCCGGCTCGGTGGCCATCGCCCACAGCAACCGGCAAGGCCTCGCACGCGCCGTACGGGACATCGCCCGGGAGGCGGGGGTACGGCAGTTCGTCGACATGGGCAGCGGGCTGCCGACCGCCGACAACGTCCACCAGATCGCCGGGCGCCACATATCCGACGCCCGCGTGGTCTACGTCGACAATGATCCGATCGTCCTCGCACACGGCCGGGCGCTGCTGGAGGACAACGAGCACACCCGTGTCATCCAGGCCGACGTCCGCGACCCGGACGCCATCCGGCAGCATCCCGACACCACTGCCCTGATCGACTTCGACGAGCCCGTCGCCGTCATCCTCAGCGCCATCTTGCACCACCTCAACGACGACGAAGACCCCGTCGCCGTCGTCCGCTACTGGCAGGAGCAGGTTCCGCCCGGCAGCTACTTCTTCATCAGCCACTTCCGCAGCGGCAACAACCCGGAGACAGCGGAGGCCGAGGCGGTGCTTCAGGCCACGTTCGGCCGGGGACGGTGGCGCAGCGACGAGGAGATCCGGCACCTCTTCGGCGAGTTGGAGATCCTGGAGCCCGGCATCGTACCGACCACCCTGTGGCGCCCGGACACGGCGGACGCAGTGGTGCGGATCGGCGCGGGGGAGCACCAGCTCACCGTCTGGGAGCAGCTCATCGTGGCCGGACTCGCCAGGAAGTAGTCCGTGGCCGGACTCGCCAGGTAGTAGTGCGTGACCGGCTGCCGCTACCCGTGTGAGGTCTCTTCCCGGCGGCCGGCGCGGTGCCGGGGATGTTCCTCGTGGAGGATGCGGCCCACCAGAGCGCCGCCGAAGACGATGAATCCCACCCCGACGAGCCAGGACTGCACGACGAGGACGGTCCCGATGGGCCCGTAGGTGACGGCGCTGGACGCGATCAGCGGGGAGAACACCAGCCGGGAGAACACCCGCAGGCCCAACAGCCCGACCACCGTGGCCGCGGCCCCGGGCAGCAGGGCGCGCCAGCTGACCCGCCCGGCGAGCAGCAGACGCTGGGACCACCAGAAGAACAGCAGGGAGGTGAGCGTCGTGATGCCGATGCGCAGGACGGTTCCGCCCATCCCGACGATGCCCACGGTCCCCAGCGTGACGTGGGCCGAGACGAGGAGATAGCCGATCAGGGCGGCGAGCCACACCAGATGCCGCCAGGCGGTGTGCCAGCGGCTCGGGGGCAGCTCCCACACCTTCTCGTATCCGGTCTGCACCGCCCCGCCGAAGGTCAGTCCGAAGACAGCCAGTGCCGCGAGGCTGAAGCCCGTCGTGGTCTCCAGAGCCTGCCGGGGTGGAGCGAACAGCTGCTTGACCTCCCCCCGCGAGCTGGGCGACACACCGAGACCGTCCGCCAGCCACTCGGCGAACCCGTGGCCGTTCGCCGGATCCGCCGCGGCCACCACGATCAGCAGCGGCACCAGCGTGAGGAACCCGAGCGCCGCGAACCCCATCGCGCGGTGCATCAGCTCCAGTTCGCTGCCCCGACGCCAGCTCCGCCCGGCCGGGGAACGGTGGAAGGCATGGCGCAGCCGGGTGTACAGCGACCTGTGGTGCTCGGGGCCGGAAGGTTTGTGGGGCATGCATCTCGACTACCCCGCCCGCCAGGATCCCGGGTAGCAGTGGACGCTTCGAGCCTCCGAATGGCGGGCTTCCGGTTCAGTCCGCCGGGTGGGCGTGACTCGCGATGGCGCCGGGTACCACGGCTCGCCTCCACACCCCGGCTGCGAATGCCCACCGGATGATCCTTGAACCATGCGGGTGGGAAGACAGGTCTTTCTGTCCGGGGTGCCGCGGGTTCAGGCGGGCGTATCAGAAGCCGACGGTCCCGTCGATTGCCTCACGCAGGAAGTCGGCATGCCCGTTGTGCCGGGCGTACTCGTGAATCATGTGCACCATCACCAACCGCAGGGACACATTCTCGCCCCACCTGGGCTGGTAGCCGGTCACGTCGAGTGACTCCGCCTCCTCCTCGATCCGGCGGGCGTGCTCGATCTCCGCCTGCCAGGCGTCGAAGGCCTCGGACCGCGTGGCGCCGGTGGCGTCGTACGCCGCCTGGAAGTCGCGGTCGTCCGACCACACAAAGCGGATGTCCTCCCCATTGATCACCCTGCGGAACCATGTGCGCTCCACCTCGGCCATGTGCCGCACCAAGCCGAGCAGCGAAAGCGTCGAGGGCGGCATCGACTGATGGCGCAGGTCCTCGTCGGAGAGGCCGTCGCACTTCAGGGCGAGCGTCGCGCGCTGGAAGTCCAGGTGGGCGCGCAGCATCTCACGCTCATCCGCGATCAGGGGCGGACTGATTCGCTCGGTGGCCACTGGTGATTCCTTTCGACTGTCACGATGCTGCCCCGTCCCGAGCCTCGCCGCACTCTTCCGCCGGGATGGAAACCATTGGCGTGGTGGTCGTGCTGTGCGGAGCAGTCGTTCGCAGCGATGCCGTCCCACTGTGGTCGGGGCGGAACTGGCGGCCTCTGGGGGCGTTAGGGGTTTATGAGCGATGTGGATGGTCTATTGGTGAGTGCCGGTGTTGCTCTGTGCCGCTTGTGCAACGTGCCGACGGCGGCTGTGGCGGGATTGGAGGCCGTTGTGGAGACCGCGGGTGGGCCACGCCTGGTTCCGTTGTGTGCGGACTGCTACCAGCGCAGACCGCGGCGACGGGACGCCGAGCCCGCACTCGCGCCGCGTGCCGGCGCGGGTGCGGCTGAGGCGCAGGGGCGGGGGTGATGTGCGAATCGCTTCTGCACTGTGGCGCACCCGGGCCCTGGCGATACGGGGATGCTCGGGGGCGTCACCGACCGTCGGCCTCGGGCAAGCGGTGAGGGGGACGTCCGTACGGAGCCCCGGCATTAGGGTCGTGGTATGGCTTCGGAAGAGGGAACGGTGCGGGTCGACAGCTGGATCTGGTCCGTACGGTTGACCAAGACGCGTTCGCTGGCCGCTGCGGCTTGCCGTGCGGGTCACGTTCGCGTCAATGGTGAGCGCGTCAAGCCGGCCCACGCGGTGCGGTCCGGGGATGAGGTGCGGCTGCGCCACGCGGGGCGGGACAGGATCGTTGTCGTCCAGCGAGTGGTGCGGAAGCGGGTCGGGGCGGCCGTCGCTGCGGAGTGCTTCATCGACAACAGCCCGCCACCGCCGGACCGCGAAATGGTGATGGCGGTTGGCCGCCGTGACCGCGGCGCGGGGCGTCCGACGAAGCGTGACAGGCGTGACCTTGACCGTCTCCGCGGTCGTTCCGAGGGTGAGGGGGGACCGGAGTCGACTCCCGTCTGGCCCTGACGGTGTGGGCCCGGGGGCGTCGTCGCTTGGTACTCGATCATCCACACCCCGGCGGAGCGGTTGTCGGTGGTGTTCGCCGAGTCCCACCGGGTGCTGTGCCCAGGTGGCTACCTGCTGCTTGCCTTCCAGGTCGGTGACGAGCCTCTGCATGTGGCGGAGTCGTTGGCCATGCGGTGTCTCTGGACTTTCATCGGTTGTCTCCCGACCGCGTCGCCGAGTTGGTGAACGAGGCCGGTTTTGTGGTGCTGCCTTGGGGCGGGTGCCCCGGGCCGGTGCCTCGGGCTGCCGGCCGGTTCCCGGGCGTCCTGTGGGTTCGTCGTGGTTAGGGCGTGTAGAGGGTCCAGACGGGGCCTCGGGGGAAGTTGATGCGGATGCCGGTGGGGGTGGTGTAGGTGGTGCCGGATTGGGGGTTGGGGCGATTCCAGCGGGCGGGGAAAGTCTTGCCGTCGCGGAGGATGTCGGCGGTGCCGGTGCCGGTGGTTTGGGTGAAGGGGGAGACGGCGCCGCTGCGGTCGTGGAAGCGGGAGGGGCGGATGGTGGTGTGTTGGATGATCACGGTGGCGGTGCTAAGGCGGCCGTTGTCGGTGGTGGTGGCGGGTTTGTTGTCGAAGGAGATGAGCCAGCGTCTTTGGGTGGGGTTCCAGGTGAAGGTGTATTGGGCGGCGGGGTAGCGGACGGTGCGGTTGGGGATGGGGGTGCCGCCGGGGGGTGGGGAGCCGAACCGGAATCCGATGTCTTTGGAGTTGCTGGTGCCGGGTGCGGCCTTGAGGGCTTGTTGGGGGCGGGTGAAGAGGTTGAAGGGGGCGGGGCGGTTGGCGGTGCGGAAGAAGGCGTTGGGTGCGGTGGTGGGGTTGACGAGGTTGAGGGGGGCAGCTTGGAGGGTGGGGTTGAGTCCGGTTTGGACGCCGGAGTAGGCGAGGGCGGGGCGGCCGAACTGGCGTAGCAGGGTGATGTCGGATTCGCGGGCGCTGCGGACGGGTCCGAGGGTGGGGGGAAGGTGGGAGGAGAGGATGGCGAGGATTCGGCTGAGGCCGCCTTCGACTTGTTCGACGTAGACGAGGTCGGCGGCTTGGAGGCCCGTGTGGGGCCGGGCGGCGGCGACGTTGTCAATTTTGACGGCGAGGACGGGGCCGGGGCGCGCTGGGAGTCCGGTGAAGGGTGAGGTCTGCTGTCCGGGCTGGGCTGGCTGGGCGGGGTGTGGCCCGGTGGTGGGGGTGTGGTGTTGCTGTCCGGTGGCGGGGCTGGTGGCCAGGGTGGCGGTCATGACCAGGGCCGCCGCTGCGGCGAGCCATCCGGCTACCGGTCCCATGCTGCGCCTGGTGTGCATGGCCTGCTCCTTTGCTCATGGGTCACATCAGGTAAAGCGGTGCACGGGTTCCCCATGAGCCTCTCCCTGCACACCCGATATCGGGTGTTTTGTCACCATTTTTCGACCCTGGTGGCGTGCGCGGGCGGGGGCGTCTGGTGGCTGGTGGGGTGGTTGCGGTGTCGTCCTGGGTCTTTGGAGGGGGTTGGCGGTCGGGGGCTGGTGGTGCTGGCGGTCCGGGGTGGTGGGGTCTCGGGTGCCTGAGTGGCACTGTCGGCGGGAGGTGCTGGGTTCGGGTGTGGGGTGGGGGTCGGGGTTGTGGGTGGGGGTTATGGGGTGGGGAGGGGGAGGAGGAGTAGGGGCTGGGTGGTGGGTTGGGGGGAGCCGCCGGTGGGTTCGATGGTGAGGCCGATGGCGGTGGTGTTGGTGGGGTGTTCGGGTAGGAGGTGTTGTCCGTTGTGGTGGAGGAGTCCGGCGGGTTGCATGTGGGTGTGCTGGGCGTACCAGAGTTGGTAGGTGCGGTGTGGCGGGAGGGGGGGGAGGCCGGTGGTGAAGAGGGCGGCTTTGTTGTGGCTGGGGGAGACTGCGATGGTGGCGGTGGCGCCGTTGGCTGTGGTGGTGGTGGTTTTGGTGTCGGCTGCGGTGAGGATGTTGGCGATTTGTTGAGCTTGAGTGGTGGCGTGGGTTTGGGTTTGGTGGGCTTGGGTCCGGGCCTGGTGGGCTTGTTGGTATTGCCAGGCGGTTGTGGCGGCGAGGGTGATGTGGGTGGCGAGGGAGGCGGCGAGGAGTAGACGTGGGAGTCGTCGGGGGGTGGGTTTGGTGTTTGATGGGGGGGTGGGGGGTGTGAGTGTATGGGGGGGTAGTTGCCGGATGGTTGCTATGTGGGCTAGTACGCGTTGGCGTAGGTGTGGTGGGGGTGGGCAGGCGGTGGCGGTGCCGAGTCGGGCGGCGGTGGCGGTGAGTTCCTGTACTTCTACTGTGCAGATGTGGCAGGCATTCAGGTGGTGTTCGAAGGCCTGGCGTTCGGATTCCGGTAGGGCGCCCAGTGCGTAGGCGCCGGTGAGGGCGTGGGCGTCGTGGCTGGTCATGCGCTTACTCCCATGCAGTCCCGGAGTCTGATCAGTCCGTCTCGGAGGCGGGTTTTGATGGTGCCCAGGGGTGCGGAGAGGGATGCGGCGACTTCGCGGTAGGTGAAGCCGCGGTAGTAGGCCAGGGTGATGGCTTGGCGTTGGAGTTCGGTCAGGGTGTGCAGGCAGCGTCGTACTTGTTCGGTCTCCAGTCGGCGTTCGACTTGTTCGCTGACGTCGTCGTAGGGCGGGGTGGTGTGCCGGGCGGCGTTGGCGATTTCCCGGCCGGTGGTGGCTTGTTCGGAGCGTATGCGGTCCACGGTGCGCCGGTGGGCGAGGGTCATGACCCAGGTCATGACGCTGCCGCGGTCGGGCTGGTAGCGGGTGGCGGTGCGCCATATCTCGACCATCACTTCCTGGGTGACTTCTTCGGATTGGGCGGGGTCTCGCAGGAGTCGCAGGACCAGGCCGAAGACGGGGCCTGAGAGGTGTTCGTACAGGGTGGCGAAGGCCTGCTGGTCTCCGGCTGCGACTTGTGCCATGAGTTCGGTCAGGCTGCGGGAGGCCGGCCCGTGCCCGTGGCTGGGGTCCTGCGTGGCGGGTCCGCCTTGTCCGCTTGTGCCGTAGCCGCTCCAGCCGTGTATGCCCATAGCTGCCCTTCGCCTGTGCCGCGCAGTGGCTGCGCCTGGTGTTGTTGTGGGCTTCAC